>DASZUW010000487.1:0-3277 GCA_035547475.1 Solirubrobacterales bacterium | reverse complement strand
AGCTCGAACTCGCCCCAGCCGATCACCGACTCCTCGACCAGCACCTGGTTGATCGGGCTGGCGGCGAGGCCCTCGGAGACGACCTGGCGCAGCTCGGTCTCGGTGTTCCCGACCCCGCCCCCCTGGCCGCCCATGGTGAAGGCCGGCCGCACGATCGCGGGCAGGGTGATCTCGCCGGTGGCGAGGCGGCGGTCGACCTCGTCGAGGCTCTCCACCGTGATCGACCAGGGGATCCGCAGGCCCGCCGCGTTCATCGTCGCGCGGAACTTCTCGCGGTCCTCGGCGCGGGCGATGGCCTCGGCGTCGGCGCCGATCAGCTCGACCCCGAGCCGCTCCAGCGTGCCGTCCTCGGCCAGCGCCATCGCCAGGTTCAGCGCGGTCTGGCCGCCGAGCGTCGGCAGCAGCGCGTCGGGGCGCTCCTTTTCGAGGATCTTCGTGACCGGCCCGGGCAGCAGCGGCTCGATGTAGGTGGCGGTGGCGAACTCGGGGTCGGTCATGATCGTCGCCGGGTTGGAGTTGACGAGGATCACCTCGTAGCCCTCCTCGAGCAGCACCTTGCAGGCCTGCACGCCGGAATAATCGAACTCGGCGGCCTGGCCGATCACGATCGGCCCCGAGCCGATCAGGAGGATCTTGCGGATGTCGTCCCTACGCGGCAAGGGCCAGGAACCTCTCGAAGAGATGGCGCGCGTCATGGGGCCCGGGGCCCGCCTCCGGGTGGTACTGGACGGTCGCTCCGCCGACGTCTTTGAGGATCAATCCCTCCACCGTCCTGTCGTAGAGGTTCAGCTGGGAGAGCTCGGCGACGCCGAAGTCGGTGTCCCAGCGGACCGGCTCGTCGCCGTCGATCCTCGGCTCGCCGCCGGGGCCCTCGACCGCGAACCCGTGGTTCTGCGAGGTGATGTCGATGCGGCCGGTCTCCAGGTCCTTCACCGGATGGTTGGCGCCGCGGTGCCCGAAGGGCAGCTTGTAGGTCGAGAGGCCGACGGCGCGGCAGAGCAGCTGGTGGCCGAGGCAGATGCCGAAGACCGGCTTGCGGCCGATCACCCCGCGCACAGTGTCGACGACGTAGTCGAGCGCCGCCGGGTCGCCCGGGCCGTTGGCGAGGAAGACGACGTCGGGCTCCTCGGCCAGCACCTGCTCCGGGCTCGAGTCACAGGGGACGAGCGTCAGCCGGGCCCCGCGCTCGCGCAGCTGGCGGACGATCGAGAGCTTGATCCCGGTATCGATGCCGACCACGTGCGGGCCCTCGCCGTCGAAGCGCACGATTTCCGGCGGCGTCACGGTGCGGGCGAGGTCGGCGCCCGCCATCGCGGGCTCGGCGACGATCCGCTCGCGCGCCTCCGGCTCGGGGACGGTCGCGGGAAAGATCCCGCCGCGCATCGCCCCGCGGTCGCGCAGGTGACGGACCAGGGCGCGGGTGTCGACGCCGCTGATCCCCGGCGTGCCGGTCAGGTCGAGCCAGTCGAGCCAGCCGCCCTCGGCGGTGGCGGCGTCCTCGCGGTTCTTGGCGTCGCGCATGACGACGCCGCGGGCGTGGACCGCTTCGGACTCCATCGCCGCGCCGGACACCCCGTAGTTGCCGATCAGCGGGTAGGTGAAGACGATGATCTGCCCGGCGTAGGAGGGGTCGGTGACCGCCTCCTGGTAGCCGGTCATCGAGGTGTTGAAGACGACCTCGCCGGTGACCGCGTCCGCGTGGCCGACGAGATCCCCGTCGAAGCGCACCCCGTCCTCGAGCAACAGGTACGCGCTCATTCCGCTGTTCCTTCAGGACGCCACAGGTCCATAAAGAACAGCTGGGCGGGGGGGACGGTCATGGGGCGACTCCCAGGCTGAAGGAGCGCAGGCGGTAGGCGACCTGGCCGGCGGCGACGGTGACGAGGACGCGGCCGGTCAGCGTGCGGCCCTCGGCCCAGGAGTTCGACGAGCGGCTCTCGTAGCCGTCCTCGCCGACCGTCCACTCGGCCGCGAGATCGCAGAGGGCGACGTTGGCCTCGGCGCCGACCGCGAGCGTCGGCCGCGGCACGTCGAAGGGGGCGGCGCCGCCCGCCATCCGCTCGACCAGGAGGCCGAGGTCGATGATCCCCGGCAGCACGAGCTCGGTGTGGAGCGCGGCGAAGGCGGTCTCCAGGCCGGTCACCCCCATCGCGGCCTGCTCGAAGGGGACTTCCTTTTCGTCGGCATGGTGCGGCGCGTGGTCGGTGGCGATGCACTCGATCGTGCCGTCGCGGAGCCCCGCGATCAGCGCCTGGCGGTCGGACTCGTGGCGCAGCGGCGGGTTCATCTTGAAGCGGCGCGGGTCGAGGCTGCGGACCTCCTCCTCGGTGAGGAGGAGGTGGTGCGGGCTGGCCTCGGCGCTGATCCGCACCCCGGCGGCCTTGGCGGCGCGGACGACCTCGACCGACTCCTTGGCCGAGAGGTGCTGGACGTGGATGCGGGCGTCCTCGTAGGCGGCGAGGGCGGCGTCGCGGGCGATCATCGTCGACTCTGACACCGACGGGACGCCGGCCAGGCCGATCGCCGCGGAGACGGCGCCTTCGTGCACGACGCCGTCGCCGGAGAGGTCGGGGTCCTCCTCGTGGAGGGCGATCTGGCCGCCGCAGAGGCGCTGGTACCGAAGCGCGCGCAGCATGATCCGCGCGTTGCGGATCGGCAGGCCGTCGTCGGAGAAGCCGATCGCGCCGGCGTCGCGGAGTCCGACCATCTCGGTCAGCTCCTCGCCCTTCATGTCGACGGTGACGGTGCCGACGAAGCCGACCGGGACCGAGGCTCCGGCGCGCGCCCGCTCGCGGAGCGCCGTGACGTCGGCGGCGGTCGAGACCGGCGGCGAGGTGTTGGCCATCGCGATGATCCCGCAGTAACCACCCGCCGCGGCGGCGCGGGTGCCGGTTTCGACGTCCTCCTTGTGCTCCTGGCCGGGGGTGCGCAGGTGCACGTGGGGGTCGAAGAAGGCGGGGAAGGCGTGCAGGCCCTCGGCGTCGAGCTCCTCGGCGCCGTTCGCCTCGGCCTCGCCGGGCGCGGCGAGCTCGGCGATGCGCCCGCCGCGGATCACGAGGTCGTGGACGCCGTCGATCCCGGCGACCGGGTCGAGCAGCGTCGCCCGGCGCAGGAGGAGGTCGGCGGGCTGCCCGGCGCGCACGTCGAGCAGGTCGGTGAGGTTCTGGGCGGCGCTTTTCGCGGCGCCGTCCCCGGTCGGGGGCAGCCCGCTCACGCCGGCTGTCCGATCGTCGGCGCGGTGGCCTCGGCGGCGACCGTCCCGTCGCCGCTCGCGCTC
>DASZUW010000486.1:0-2745 GCA_035547475.1 Solirubrobacterales bacterium | reverse complement strand
CAGGACCCCCATGAGGCGCCCAGGACGGGCCTGCGGCATCCCGAACCCCTGTGGACGACCCCCGCGCGACCACCCGAACCATCCCGAGGCCGGCCCCCCGCCCCCCGAGGCGCATAATCAGACCATGGAAGCGTTCGCCATCGTCGCCTTGATCGGGATCGGGTTGTTGGCAGCGGAGCTGCTGCTGCCGACCGGCGGGCTGCTGGCCTTTCTCGGCGTCGCGGGCCTGGTGGTCGGGGGGATCCTCGCGCTCGAGTCGAGCGACAGCGCCGCCGATTACATCGGCGCGGCGCTGATCACGCTCGCCGTCCTGTCGGCGATCAGCTTCTTCTACATCAGCCGCAAGGTGATCCGGAGCACGAGGCACCTGCCGAAACGGGCCGGGACGGAGGAAATGGTCGGGGGCGAAGGGGAGGCGCGGTCGTCGATCGACCCCACCGGGCAGGTGTTCATGCGGGGGACGCGCTGGTCGGCGCGCCTCGCCGAGGGTGTAGCAGCCGTGCGCGCCGGGGATAGAGTCAGGGTGGAGGCGGTCGACGGGCTGACGCTCGTGGTGCGACCGGTCGCCGAGCCCGCGGTCCAAAAGTCCGAGCAGTCCGAGCAAAGGGGAAGCTGATGGCGGTCGTGGTCGGAGTCATAGTGGTGATCGTCCTCTTCGCGCTGATCGCGCTGGGCGCGTCGGTGCGGGTGCTGCGCGAGTACGAGCGTGGGGTGATCTTCCGGCTGGGCCGACTGATCGCGACCAAGGGGCCGGGCCTGATCCTGCTGATCCCGTTCATCGACCGGATGGTCAAGGTCGAGCTACGGACGGTGACGCTGAGCATCCCGCCGCAGGAGGTGATCACGCGCGACAACGTGCCGTGCCGAGTGAACGCGGTGGCCTACTTCCGGGTGGTCGACCAGAACCGGGCGGTCGTCGAGGTCGAGAACTATCTCGTCGCCACCTCGCAGATCTCGCAGACGGCGCTGCGCTCGGTGCTCGGGAAGGCGGAGCTCGACCAGCTGCTCGCCGACCGCGAGCGCCTCAACGAGGACCTGCAGAAGATCATCGACGAGTCGACCGAGCCGTGGGGCGTGAAGGTGACGGCGGTCGAGATCAAGGACGTCGAGATCCCCGACCAGATGCAACGGGCGATGGCACGCCAGGCGGAGGCCGAGCGCGAGCGCCGCGCCAAGATCATCAACTCCGAGGGCGAGTTCCAGGCGGCGCAGAAGCTCACCGACGCGGCCGACATCATCAGCACCAACCCCGCTTCGCTGCAGCTGCGCTACCTGCAGACGCTGCTGGAAATCGGCTCGAACCAGAACACCACGGTCGTCTTCCCGCTGCCGATGGACGTGCTCGAGCCGTTCCTCGGGCGCGGCGCCTCCGGCGCGGGCGCCAAACCGCGGCCGAAACCACCGGTCGAGCCGCCGCACGGCGGCGAGCCGGTGCCGGGGGTCGAAGGATCGGGGCTGCCGACCGAGGCCGACGCCGCGCCGGCCCCCGGTGGCGGCGGGCGTCCCGCGCCGGGCGTCTTGGCGCCCGAGGACGCGCCCGCGGGCGACGATCTGCCACCCTCCCGCTCCTGAGCTCCCCCGAGATCCGCATCGACCAGCTGAGCGGGCTGAGGACGATCCTCGCCCCGGGCCGCGCCGCGCGGCCGGACAACTTCATCACCCGGCGGGCCGAGCCGAAGGGGCCGGAGGGCTGCCCGTTCTGCGAGGGCAACGAGGACAAGACGCCGCCCGAGCTCTTCGCGCTGGGCCCGGAGGGGCGCGCGCCGGACACGCCCGGCTGGCGCACCCGCGTGGTGCCGAACCTCTACCCGGCGCTGGGCGCGCCGGACGGCGCTGGGACCGGCGGCAGCCCGGAGGCCGAAGCGGGCGCCTTCTCCTCCAGCGGCGATCCGCTCCTGACCTCGCGGCGCTCCGGCGAACCCGACCTCTTCAGCGCCCGCCCGGCGACCGGCGCCCACGAGGTGCTGATCAGCTCCCCCCGCCACGTCACCGCGATGGCCGAGCTGGACGACGCCGAGTTCGCCGACGCGGTCGCGACCTGGCGCGAGCGGATGCGCGCCCATGCCGACGCCTCCTACCTGCAGCTGATCGTCAACGAGGGCGGCGGCGCCGGCGCCTCGCTCGAGCACACCCACGCCCAGCTCTACGACCTGCCGTTCGTCCCGGCGGCGGTCGCGCGCGAGCGCGAGCGGGCGGGCTCCTACGCCGAACGGACCGCCGGCTCGGGCCTCCTCGCCGACGTCATGATCGAGGAGGTGCGCCGCAAAGACCGGCTCGTGGCGATCGACGACGAGGCGGCCCTCATCTGCCCCTGGGCCTCGCGCGGCCCCTTCGAGCTGCGGATCATCCCGCGCCGCGAGCTCGCCAGATTCGAGGACGACGCGGTCGGCACCTCCATGATCGCCACCGCACTACGCCTCCTGGCCAAACGCTTCGGCGCCCCACCCGAGCTGAACCTCTGGATCCGCACCGCCCCCCGCGGCACCGACCAATTCCACTGGCACGTCGACATCGCCCCCCGCCTGACGATCAAGGCCGGCTTCGAGCTCGGCACCGGCGTCGACATCAACATCTACCCCCCCGAGCAAGCCGCCGCCGATCTGAGGGAGTGCCTGTAGGAACGGGGGGCGGGGGGCGGGGCGCGCGGTACGGGACGGCGGAGGGACGCGGGGCGAGAAAGGGACGCACAAGGGACGCGGCCCTCTCGGCCACGGCCCGGGTCGGCTGTGGCCGTGGCCGAGAGGG
>DASZUW010000485.1:0-2145 GCA_035547475.1 Solirubrobacterales bacterium | reverse complement strand
GCGCGGCCCTTGCGCGTGCGGCGCGCCGCCGCGCCGCCGACGCGCAGCGCCGCACGCGAGGCGGCCTCGACCCCGCCCCAGCGCTTCGCCGTCGCCAGCGCCGCCCGCTCAGCTACGGCGGTGTGACGTTTGGCGCGCAGTTCCTTCACGAGGACCCCGGTGTCGATGCCGACCGGGCAGGCGAGCCGGCAGCTGCCGTCCGCGGCGCAGGTGTCGAGCGCCTCGTAGCCGAGCTCGTCGAGGAGCGCCTCCCGCACCGGCGAGCCCTCCGGCTGGCGCGCGATCTCCCGCCGCAGCACGATGCGCTGGCGCGGCGTCGTGGTCAGATCGCGGCTCGGGCAGACCGGCTCGCAGAAGCCGCACTCGACGCAGGTCGTCGCCGACTCCTCGATCGGCGGCGTCGTCTTCAGGTCGCGCAGGTGCGCGGCGGGGTCGCGGTTCAGGACCACCCCGGGCGCGAGCACCCCGTCGGGGTCGGCCAGCCGCTTCACCCGCCACATCAGCTCGGTCGCCTTCGTCCCCCACTCGCGCTCCACGTAGGGCGCCATGTTCACGCCGGTCCCGTGCTCGGCCTTCAGCGAGCCGTCGTACTTGTCGACGATCAGCGCGACCAGCCCCTCCATGAAGGACTCGTAGCGCCCGACGTCCTCGGGCTTGGAGAAGTCCGGCGTCAGCATGAAGTGGAGGTTCCCGGCCGACGCGTGGCCGGCGACGCCGGGCAGGAAGCCGTGCTCGGTCAGGAGCGACTGCAGGTCGCGGGCGCACTCGGCGATCCGGGCGGGCGGGACGCAGACGTCCTCGAGGATCAGCGCCGTGCCCGGCAGGCGCAGGCGCCCGACCAGCCCCTGCAGTCCCTCGCGCACGCGCCAGGCGGTCTCGATCTCCTCCGCGTCGCGGGTGAAGTCGATCGGGCGGATCGTCTCGTGGGCGCCGAGCAGCTCGGCCGCGCGCGCCACCTGCGCGTCGAGCTCCGCCGTCGTCGCGCCGCCGTACTCGACCAAAAGCGCCGCCGAGGTCGGGTCGAGCTCTTTCCACTCCTGCGGCGCCCCGACCATGTTCCAGGCGGCCGTGATCAGGGCGGGCGCGACCATCAGCTCCACCGCGGTCGCCCCGCTCGCGACGAGGTCGTTGACCGGTGCGATCGCGCTGTCGATGTCGGGGAAGTGGACCCAGGCGGTGGTGGTGAGCGCGGGCTGCGGCACCGTGTCGAAGACGACCTCGGGGATCCAGGCGAGCGTCCCCTCCGAGCCGACCAGGAGGCGGCGGAAGATCTCCAGCGGCTCCTCGGCGTCGAGGAAGGCGCAGAGGCGATACCCGGTCGTGTTCTTGATCTCGAACTTGCGCCTGATGCGTGCCGAGAGCTCGGCGTCGGCGCGGATCTCGTCGCGGATCGCGGCGAGTCCGGCGGCGAGCCGCGGCTCGGCGGCCTCGAACTCGGCGGCGGCACCCGGCGCGGCGGTGTCGATCCGCGTCCCCGAGGGCAGCACGAAGCTCAGCGAGCGCAGGGTCGTGTAGGAGTCCTTGGTCACTCCGCAGCGCATCCCGCCGGAGTTGTTGGCGACGACGCCGCCGACGGTGGCGACGTCGGTGCTCGCCGGGTCGGGACCGAGGCGGCGGCCGAGCGGCGCCAGCACCCGGTTCACGTGGCCGAGGATCGTCCCGGTGCCCACGCGCACCGCCGCGCCGTCCTCCAACACCGTGAGGCCGCGGAAGTGGCGGCGCACGTCGACGAGGATGCCGTCGGTCTGCCCCTGGCCGTTCAGGCTGGTGCCGCCGGCGCGGAAAGTGATCGGGATCCCCCGCTCGCGGCCGAAGGCGAGCACCTTGGCGACGTCGCCGGGCTCCCTCGGCATCACCACCGCGCGCGGGAGCTTGCGGTAGGCCGAGGCGTCGGAGGCGTACTTGACGAGGTCGCCGGGACGGGCGAGGACGCGGTCGGCGCCCAGCAGCGCCTCCAGTTCGCCGCGCAGCGGCTGCGCGACGCCATCCGCGAGGGAGTCGGGAGCGCGGTCCGGGGACGGGTCCCGCGCCGGCGGCGTGAGCACGGCCGGACCACGGTCGAAGAGCGAGCGCGGCGCCATCACCGGCCCAAGCCCGAGCCCAAACCCGTCCTTCCGAGCTTAGGGGCCATATATGGCCCCTAAG
>DASZUW010000484.1:0-4456 GCA_035547475.1 Solirubrobacterales bacterium | reverse complement strand
GTCCCAGGCCTCGCGGGCGGCGAGGCGGTAGAGGGCGAGCTGGAGGTCGGAGTCGAGCTCGGCTTCGGTCTTGCGTTCGCCGGTCTTGTAGTCGATCAGCTCGAAGGCGCCGTCGGCGAGGCGGTCGACGCGGTCGACGCGGCCGCGGACGTGGTGGTCGGCGACCTTGAAGTCGAACTTGCGCTCGAGCCAGACCGGCTCGGAGTCGGAGACGCGTTCGCGCTCCCAGTAGCGGCGCAGGGCCTCGCGGCCGCGGTCGCGGTACTGCATCTCGTCGTCGGAGTCGCCGAAGCCGCCGCGGCGCCAGCCCGCCTCGAAGAGGCGGTTCAGGGCGCGGAGCTCCTCGCCCTCGGCGGGCGGCTCCTTGTGGAAGCGTTCGAGGACGTTGTGCATGAGGATGCCGAAGCGCTGGTTGATCGTCGGCTCCTGGGGGATGCCGAAGACGCGGGCGAACTTGTACTTGAGCGGGCAGGTGAGGTAGAGGGTGAGGTCGGAGGCCGAGAGGCTGAGGCGGCCGTCGCCACGGCGCGGCAGGAAGGCCTCCAGCGAGGGCTCCTCGCGGGCGGCGATCAGCTGCAGGCGGCGGCCGCGCTCGCGCTCGGAGTCGAGCAGGTAGGCGTCGAGCGAGGAGGCGTCGAGCTCGGCCTGCTGCTCCGGCGTCGCGACCTGGCGCAGGAGGCCGTTGACCGCCTCGATCGCCTCCGCCGTCCCCTCCTCGCCCGGCCGCTGGGCGAGCGCCGCCAGCTTCAGGAGCTCCAGGTAGCGGGCGATCGCGCGGTTGACGTCGACCGCGGTGTCGAGGCGGGGCTCCGACAGCTCGCGTCCCGCCCGCCAGCTCGCCTCGAGCACCTGCTCGCGCAGCGTCCGGTAGGTGGCGTGGAGGCCCTCGGCGGGGCCGAAGAGCTCCTCCTCGTGCTCCTCCTCGGCCGCGTCCGGGGAGGCGGCGAACGCCTCCGCGTAGGCGCGGGCGGGGCGGCCGGCCTCGGCGCCGGCGACGCGGGAGAGGACCATCTCGGTGCGCGCGGGCCAGCCGATCCGGCCCCACTCGGCGTCCCCCTCGAGGCCGAGCGCGAAGACGTGGTCGAAGCCGAGCCCCTTCACCGCGCCCAGCGCGAGGCCGACGACGGCGCCCGGCGCGGGCGGCTCCTCGCCGGCGGTCGGCTCGACCCCCGCCTCGGCGACGGCGGCGAGGTAGGCGACGAAGCCGCGGGTCGAGCCGTGCGGCTCGCGCCGCGCCCAGGCGGTCGCCAGCGCGGCGAGGCGGGACAGCCCGAGCAGGCGCTCGGCGACCTCCGGCTGGGCGGCGAAGAGGCGCTGGCGGCGCAGGCCGACGGCCTCGATCAGGCGCCGCACGAAGACGTCTGCGCGCCGCTCCTCCATCGCCCCGGCGGCGTTGTTGTAGAGCTTCAGGAAGGTCTGGATGCGCTCCCGCGCCTCGGGCTGGAACTGGGGGCTGTCGAGGGCCGCCTCGCAGCCCGCGACCATGTCGAGCTTGCGCCGGCGGGCGATCGTCGTCAGCCGGGCGAGGTCGCCGGGCCGCAGCTCGACCGGCGGTCGGGTGAGGGCGCGCGCCGCGGCCGCGGAGTCGTCGGGGTCGGCGAGGACGCGCAGCCAGGCGATCGCGTCGCGCACCTCGGCGCGCTGGAAGAGCGCCGTCGGCCCGGCGAGGTGGAAGGGGATCCCGCGCTCCTCCATCGCCGCCGCGACCGCGCCGCCCTCGTGCGTCGGGTCGGCCAGCAGCACGCAGATGTCCTCGGCGCGGGTGCCGCCGGCGAGCAGGTGCTCGACCTCGCGCGCCGTCGCCTGCGCCTGCGCCCGCTCGTTGGCGCACTTCCAGAAGCGGAGCTTCGGCTCGCGGAAGCGGCGCTCGAGGACGATCGCGTCGCCGCCGGGATGGAGGTCGCGGTACCAGGCCGCGAGCGTCGGGTCGCCCGTCCCCTCGCCGTCGGCCTCCAGCGCGAACACCTGGTTCGGGTTGTCGCCCGCCAGCCCCTCCACCAGCGCCCGCTGCGCCGGCGTCGACTCCTCCAGCTCGTCGACCTCGACCTGCGCGAAGCGCGCCGCGATCGCCGCCCGCACGTCGGGCCGTTCCACCAGCAGGCAGTCGAGGGCGAGGAACACGTCGCCGCGGTCGAGGCTCCCCGACTCGGCGAGGATCCGGTCGTGGACGGTGTAGAGCTCGGCGAACTCGACTTCCCGCCGGGCCGTCTCGTGCCCGGCCTCGTCCACCGCCTCTTCGGCCTGCCGCCGGGCCATCTCGGCGAGCGTCGTCGGCCCGATCCGCTCCGCCTTCAGCGAGTCGATCCGCGCCAAGAGCCGCGCCAGCAGGCCGGCCGGGTTGCCGCGGATCTCGTGCCGGCGCAGCGGCAGCGAGTCGAGCCGGTCGAGCAGCACCGCCAGCCGCTCCGCCCGTCCCAGCACGTCGAAGAACGGGTCGAGCCCGGCCGCCTCGGCGTGCTCGCGCAAGAGCCGCTCGCCGATCTCCTCCCAGTCGCCGACCCAGAGCTCCTCGTAGGGGCCCTCGAGCAGCGCCTCACAGCGGTCGCGCAGGCGCCGGGCCGTCGCCCGCCGGGCGCCGATCACCAGCACCCGATCGGGGGGAGTTCCCGCCGCCGCCAGGTCGGCCAGGCGCCGCGCCAGCAGCTCGCTCTTGCCGGTGCCGGCCGCGCCCAGGACGAGCAGGGGCCCGCTCGCGTGCGTGGCGGCGCGCAGCCGCCCGCCCGCCTCCCCCTCTGCCGTCGGGTCGGTATGGCGCATCGTCCTAAGCTAGCGCTCCGTAGAGTCCGACCCGTGGACGTCTTCGCCGCGGACTGGCCGGGAATCTGTCGCCGTATCGTCGCGGCGCAGCGACGCATCTTCGACGAGGTCGTCACCAGCGAGGAACGGACCGTCTACGAGGGGGTCGGCCAGGGCGGCGACCGCACGCTGGTGATCGACCGCCGCTGCGAGGACGAGGTGTTCGCCGAGCTCGAGCAGCTCGCCGCGCGGGGCGCCTCCTTCGTCGCCGTCTCCGAGGAGCGCGGGGAAGTCAGCTTCGGCGACGGCGGCGCGGCGCGGGTCGTGATCGACCCGATCGACGGCTCGCTGAACGCGCGCCGCACGATCCCGTCCCACAGCCTCAGCATCGCGGTCGCCGAGGGCGATTCGATGGCCGACGTCCGCTTCGGCTTCGTCCACGACTTCGGCGCCGACGAGGAGTTCATGGCGACGCGCGGCGAGGGCGCCTCGGTGAGCGACAGGGCGGCGCAGGTGGCCGCCGGCGACGGGCGCCTCGAGGTCGTCGGCCTCGAGTCCGCGGAGCCCGACTGGACGCTCCCGGCCCTGCAGTCGCTCGCCGGCAACGCCTACCGCCTGCGGGTGGTCGGCTCGATCGCGATCACCGCCGCCTACGTCGCCGCGGGCCGCTTCGACGCCTTCCTCACCCTGCGCCGCTGTCGTTCCGTCGACGCCGCGGCGGCCCAGCTGATCGTCCGCGAGGCGGGCGGCGCCGTCGCCTTCGGCGACGATGTCCTCGACGCGGCCCCGCTCGACCTCAGCGCCCGCTACCCGATGGTGGCGGCCCGCGACGAGGAGGCGCTCGCCGCCGTCCGCGCCGCCCAGACTGCCTGAGCGCCGCCGCTCCCCGGCGCGGCGTGCCCGCTGTGTAACCAAAGGCGTACCGATGTTTAAGAACGTCTGTTCGTAGAAACATATGTTCGCTAGACTCGGCGCCGCCCGAGCCATCCGACACCGACCAAGGGGTACGTCTTCATGGCAGAAAGCACCAGCAGCAACGGCACCAGCAAATCGAAAACGCAGGCCAAGCGGGCCACGACGGAAGCGAAGAAATCCGCCGCGAAAACCGCGAGCACGACGAAGAAAGCGGCGACCAAGACGGCCGTCGCGGAGAAGAACCAGGCCCAGTCGATCATCGAGACCGCGGTCGACTTCCCGGTCGGCGTCGTCCTCTCGGCGAGCGACAAGCTGAACGACATCGTCGAGCCGTGGACCAGTCGCGAAAAAGCCGAAAAAGAGCTGAAGGCCTACCGCCGCAAGATCGAGAAAGCGGCGAAGCGCACCGAAAAACGCGGCGCCACCGCGCGTAGACGGGCGACCACCGAGGCGCGGAAGACCCGCAACCGCGTCGAGCGCGACGTCCGCAAGCGCCAGAAGGCGGTGACCTCGACCGCCACGTCGACGATCAAGACCAGCCGCACCGAGGTCGAGCGCCGGGTCAAGCAGGTCTCCGAGCAGCTCTCCGCGCTGCGTTAGTTCGGCCGCCCGGTCACGCCGGCGGCTCGCGAGGCCGCCCCGGGGCTCCGGGGCGGCCTCTTTCTTGCCCGTCATCCGGTGACGGCGACCGGGCGGGAGGTCGCCGGGGCGAACGGCCAGTTGCCGGTGGCCGGGACGAAGGCGCGGAACTGGAAGCGCACGCCGGCACTGTCGTCGTCGCTGAAGGAGTACGGGTAGGCGAAGC
>DASZUW010000483.1:0-20149 GCA_035547475.1 Solirubrobacterales bacterium | reverse complement strand
ACCTCTGGGTCGACATCTCCCGCGCCGGCCGCCGCAGCGACGCCTTCGTCCGCGACCTCATCGAAGCCCGCGCCGTGTCCTGGAGCCCGGCCTACGTCGCCGCCGTCGCCGGCGGCAGCGGCATGACGACTTCCTCCTGCTCGGGCCGGACGCTTGCCATCCGTTCGGCGCGGCGCTGCTGGAGGGTGGCAAAGACCATCGCCAGGACGGTGATGCCGAAGAGGATCATCGCGATGCAGTTGACCTCGACGGGGACGCCGCGTTGGAAGGCGCCGAAGATGTAGAGGGGGAAGGTGACGGTCGTCCCCGAGTTGAAGTTGGAGATGACGAAGTCGTCGATCGAGAGGGCGAAGGCGAGCATCGCGCCGGCGAAGATGCCGGGCATGATGAGGGGGAGGGTGACGAGGCGGAACGTCTCGACGGAGTTGGCGCCGAGGTCCCTCGCCGCCTCCTCGAGGCGCCGGTCGAAGCCGATGAGGCGGGAGCGCACCACGACGACGACGAAGCTGATGCAGAACATGACGTGGGCGATCAGCAGGGTGGTGAAGCCGAGCGCCGGGCTGCCGAGGATGAGGAAGAAGGAGAGCAGGGAGGAGCCCATGACGATCTCCGGCGTCGCCATCGGGATGACGATCAGGAAGTTCGCCGCCCGCCGGCCGAAGAACTGGTGGCGCACCAGGGCGATCGCCATCATCGTCCCGATCACGGTGGAGATCAGCGTGGCCAGCAGCGCCAGCTTGATCGAGGTCCAGAGCGCTTCGTTCAATTCCGGGATGCCGAAGACGTTCTTCCAGTGACTCAGGGTGAAGCCGACCCAGGTGAAGTTGTAACGCCCGGCCGGGTTGTTGAAGGAGAAGAAGAAGATGACCGCGATCGGCACCAGCATGTAGAGGATCACCAGCAGGCCGATGATCAGCACCGCGTTCTCGCGCAGCCATTTGAAGAAGCGCGACGGGGCGGAGGCCTGGGCGCTCATACCGCCGTGCCCTCCTCCCCCATCAGGGCCTCGGAGCCGGCGAAGCGGATGTAGATCAGGACGATCACGAGGATGATCGCCATCAGGACGAAGGAGAGCGCCGCCGCCGCCGGGTATTCGCGCTGTTTCAGGTAGAGCGACTGGATCACGTTGCCGATCATCTGGCTGTTGGAGCTGCCGAGGAATTCGGCGTTCACGTAGTCGCCGGTGGCGGGGATGAAGGTGAGGAGCGTCCCGGCCACCACCCCCGGCGCCGAGAGCGGCAGCGTCACTTTGAAGAACGTCGTCCTGGCGTTCGCGTAGAGGTCCTTCGCCGCCTCCATCAGCCGCGTGTCCAGCCGCTCCAGGCTGGCGTAGATCGGCAACACCATGAACGGCAGGTAGTTGTAGACGAGGCCCGACACCACCGCCGCCGGGGTCGCCAACAGGTGACCGCCGGAGCCGACGATGTGGAGGAACTTCAACACGTCCACCACCGGGCTTTCGTCGGAGAGGATCGTGACCCAGGAGATGGTGCGGATCAGGTAGGTGGTGAAGAACGGCGCCACCACCGCGAGCAGCATCGCGTGCCGCCACTTACCTCCCTTGAAAGCGATCGCGTACGCCAGCGGGTAGGCGAGCAGGAGGCAGATCAGCGTCGCCAGCCCGGAGTAGATGAAGCTGCGGACGAACTGCGTGTCGTAGAGGCTGAGGGCGTCGGAGTAGTTCTTCCAGTGCCAGTCGAACGGGTAGTACGTGCCCAGGTTGACGTTCAGCGACAGCCGTCCGAGGAAGTACAGCGGGATCAGGAAGAAGATCACCAGCCAGGCGGTGCCCGGCAGCAGGAGCCCGTAGGCCGTGGCCCGTCGTCGCAGCGTCTCCATGCGCTCAGCCGTTCAGCACCGCGTTGAAGGCGCGGTTGATGTTCCGTTCTTCTTCCGGGGTGGGCGAGGGCTGGATCGAGCACTTCCTGGTGAACGACGCCGGCGGGAAGATCAGTTTGTTGTTGGCGATTTCCGGTTCCTTCTTCAGCAGGACTTCTTTCGTCCCTTCCACCGGGCTCACGTAGTTCACGTACGCCTCGATCTGCGCCTGGTGCACCGGGTCGTAGACGTAATTGATCCAGGCCTCCGCCGCGGTCGGGTTGGGCGCCCCGACCGGGATCACCATGTTGTCCGACCAGAGGATGCAGCCTTCGGTCGGCATCCGCCATTCGATGTTCGGGTTGTCGGCCTGCAGCTGCACCGCGTCGCCGGACCAGCCGATCGCCGCGACGACGTTGCCGTTGGTCAGGTCGGTGGAGTAGTCGTTGCCGGTGAAGCGACGGATCTGCCCCGATTCGGCGGCGCCCTTGATTTTTTCGATCGCCTTCATCCAGTCCGCTTCGGTGGCCTTTTCGGGATCGATCCCCATGCACTTCATCACCAGCGGCACGGTGTCGCGGAGTTCGTTCAGCATGTCGATCTTCCCCTTGTACTTGGGGTCGAAGAGGTCACAGATCGAGTGGATTTCCGGCGCCTGCTCCTTGTTCACGATGATCCCGGTCATCCCCGACTGCCACGGCGCGGCGAAGTCCCGGCCCGGGTCGTATGACACCCCGCGCAGGTTGTCGACGAGGTTTTTCTCGAAGTTCGGCAGCGCCGCCGGTTCGAATTCCTGCAGGTAGCCGAATTCGCGCATCTTCTTCGCCATCCAGTCGGTGACGACGAAGAGGCTGCGCCCACCCGACTTCCCTTCCGCCAGCAACGGCTGCATCTTGGCGAAGAACTCTTCGTTGGAGTTCACGTCTTCGACGTACTTGACGTTCACGCCGGTCGCCGCTTCGAAGTCGCCGACGGTCTTTTTGTCGATGTAGAGCGGCCAGTTGGAGATGACGAGTTCGCCCGAGGGTTTGCCTTCGATCTTCACCTCGTCGCTCTTGCCCGTGCCCGCCGCTTCGGCCGGCGGCTGTTCGATGCCGCTCCCGCAGGCCGCGAGCGCGATCGTCGCCGCCAGCGCCGCAAGCGCCAGGCCGACGCCGAGGAGCGCCCGCCGCCCCTTCGCCCTAGTCGTCATCGCCCTCGACCCCCTCGTCCTCGTCGATCACCACGTGCATGTGCTGTGGCTCCCAGGTGAGCACGACGCGGGCGCCGCCCCCGGGCAGGCGCTGGCGCTCGGACTCGTCGGCGTTGGGTACAAGAACGGTCATCCGCACCCCGTCGCCGACGTCGACGACGATCTGGGTCGCGGTCCCGAGGTAGACCGAGCTCTCGACCACGCCCTCGACCGCCGGCGTGCCGTTGGCCGACGGCGCGTCGCCGACCAGCTCGATCCGCAGCTTCTCCGGCCGCACCACCGCCGCGCAGCCTTCGCCCGGCGCCAGCGCGCCGGTGTCGGCGGGGACCTCGGGCCCGGACTCGAGCTTCACCATCCCCGGCCCCGACACCTTCGCCGGCATCAGGTTCGACACGCCGATGAAGCCGGCGACGAAGCTCGTCCTCGGCCGGTCGTAGACCTCGTCGGGCGTCGAGACCTGCTCGACCTTGCCGCGGTTCATCACCGCGATCCGGTCGCTCATCGTCAGCGCCTCCTCCTGGTCGTGGGTGACGTAGACGAAGGTGATCCCGACCTCCCGCTGGATCTGCTTCAGCTCGATCTGCAGGCCCTTGCGCAGCTTCAGGTCGAGGGCGCCGAGCGGCTCGTCGAGCAGCAGCACCTTCGGCAGGTTGACCAGCGCCCGCGCCAGCGCGACGCGCTGCTGCATGCCGCCGGAGAGCTGCGACGGGCGCCGGTTCGCCTCGCGCGCCAGGCCGACCCGCCGCAGCTCGGCGGCGACCCGTTCGGCGATCTCGTCCTTGCCGACGCCCTTGCGCTTCAGCCCGAAGGCGACGTTCTTCTCGACGCTCATGTGGGGGAAGAGCGCGTAGCTCTGGAAGACCGTGTTGGTCGGCCGCTTGTGCGGCGGCGTGCCGGCGACGTCCTCGCCCTCGATCAGCACTTCGCCTTCGGTCGGCTGCTCGAAGCCCGCGATCATCCGCAGGGTCGTCGTCTTGCCGCAGCCGCTCGGCCCGAGGAAGGTGAAGAATTCCCCCTGCCCGAGCTCCAGCGAGAGGTCGTCGACCGCGGTGAAGGTGTCGAACCTTTTCGTGACGTGGCGCAGGGCGACGCTGTGCGTCGCCCTCGCCGGGGCCTCCGGCTCCGTGGTCGTCACCGCTCGCTCTTCGAGTTCGCTCATCGCTCCTCCGTCGCCTTTCCCTTGCTGCCGACGGTATGCCCCGCCGGCACGCCCCGCAAGTGGCGAATGTCCTAAAAGGACAGCTACGACTTGTACCTGGTGTATAAAGGGAAACGGCTTGCTTCAACCGAAAGCCCCTTGCGCCCGCCTCTGGAGGCCTCTAGCTTTGTCCAGAACGTCGCAAGCGTTTGGAAGGAGAGCGGCATGGCGACCGCACCGCACGTAGTCGGTTCAGACCTGCAGAAGATGGCCCGCGAGCATCTCTGGATGCACTTCTCGCGGATGGGGGGCTACAGCCCCGAGCACGAGATCCCGCTGATCACGCGGGCGGACGGCTGTTACGTCTACGACGAGCACGGCAACCGCTATCTGGACGGGCTCTCGGCGCTCTTCTGCGTCAACGCCGGCCACGGCCGCGCCGAGTACGGCGAGGCGGCGGCGCGCCAGGTCGAAGAGCTCGACTTCTACACGCTGTGGAGCTACGCGCACCCGCGGGCGATCGAACTGGCGGCGCGGATCGCCGGCCTCGCCCCCGGCGACCTCAACCGCGTCTTCTTCACCGACGGCGGCTCGGAGGCGGTCGAGTCGGCACTGAAGCTCGCCCGCAACTTCCACCGCGCCCACGGCAAAGGCCAGAAGCACAAATTCATCGCCCGCGAGGTCGCCTACCACGGCACCTCCCTCGGCGCGCTCTCGGCGACCGGCATCACCAACCTGCGCAACCAGTTCGAACCGCTGGTCGCCGGCGCCTGCCACGTCCCCAATACCAACATCTACCGCTGGCCCGAGGACCGCGACCCGCTCTGGGCCGCCGACGCGATCGAGGAGCGGATCGTCTTCGAGGGTCCCGAGACGGTCGCCGCGGTGATCCTCGAGCCGGTCCAGAACGCGGGCGGCTGCTTCGTCCCGCCGGACGGGTACTTCCAGCGCGTGCGCGAGATCTGCGATCAATACGACGTGCTGATGATCTCCGACGAGGTGATCTGCGCCTGGGGCCGCCTCGGCCATTATTTCGGCTGCGAACGCTTCGGCTACCAGCCCGACCTGATCACCACGGCCAAGGGGATCACCTCCGCCTACG
Source organism: Solirubrobacterales bacterium (assembly GCA_035547475.1). Classification (GTDB taxonomy): domain Bacteria; phylum Actinomycetota; class Thermoleophilia; order Solirubrobacterales; family 70-9; genus VAYN01. The sequence goes on along the minus strand of DASZUW010000483.1, from coordinate 14,899 downwards.
CGCCGATGGGGGCGGTGATCGCCTCCGACCGCGTCTTCGAGCCGTTCAGCCAGGGCGACGCCTCCTTCGCCCACGGCTTCACCTTCGCCGGCCACCCGGTGGCGGCGGCGATCGCGATGGCCAACCTCGACGTCTACGAGCGCGAGGACCTCTGCGGCCACGTGCTCGCCAAGGAGGGCGAGTTCCGCGGCATGCTGGAGAGCCTGCGCGAGCTGCCGATCGTCGGCGACGTGCGCGGCGCCGGCTACTTCCAGGCGATCGAGCTGGTCAAAGACAAGGAGACCAAGGAGAGCTTCGACGATGAGGAGTCGGAGAAGCTCCTGCGCGGCTTCCTCTCCGGCGAGCTCTACAAGCGGGGCCTGATCTGCCGCGCCGACGACCGCGGCGACCCGGTGATCCAGCTGGCGCCGCCGCTGATCGCCGACACCGAGCAGTTCGAGGAAATCCACGACGTCTTGTCCGGCGTCCTCAGCGAGGCGTGGGACCAGGTGGTCGGGCACGGGTAGGGAGCCGATGTGCTCACGGTCGGAAGCCTCCTAGAAGAGCTCGATCTGGAGCTGGCCGCCGGCGCCAAGGGCGCCGACGCCCCGGTCCGCTGGGTGCACATCTCCGAGCTGCAGGACCCGACCCCGTGGCTGTCGGGCGGCGAGCTGATGCTGACCACCGGCATCCCGCTCGACACCGAGAAAAAGCAGCGCGCCTTCGTCGCCGACCTCGCCGGGCGCAACCTGGCGGGGCTTGGCTTCGGCACCGGCTTCAGCCACAAACGGCTGCCGAAGGCGCTGGTCGAGGAGGCGCGCAAGCGCGAGTTCCCGCTCTTCGAGGTGCCCTACTCGACGCCGTTCATCGCGATCACCGAGAAGGCGTTCACGCGCCTGGTCAACGAGCAGTACGAGGTGCTGCAGCGGGGGCTCGCGATCCAGCGGCGGCTGGAGCGGCTGGTGCTGGAGGAGCGCGGGCTGGAGGAAATCGCCGCCACCGTCGCCTCCGCGGTGGGCGGGACGGTGGCGATCCTCGACGGCCGCGGCGAGCGGCTCGCCGGGCGCGGCTTCCGCCGCCAGCTCTCCGCCGAGGCGATCGGCGCGATCCGCCGCGAGGCCGTCGGCCACGCCGGCGACGGCCATCCCTTCGTGCCCTCGCACCCCTCGCTCGCCGGGCGGGCGCTCGCCCACCCCGTCGTCTCGCCCGGCGGTGGCCCGCCGCAGGCCTGGGTGGTGATCGTCCGCGACTCCGGCGGGCTCGGCGACTTCGAGCGCCTGATCCTCCAGCAGGCGGTCGCGATCGTCGCCCTGGAGCTGATGCGGCGGCGGGTCGCGCGGGAGACCGAGCGGCGGCTGGCGGGCGACGTCCTCGCCGCGGCGCTCGGCGGCCTGATGGACCCGGTCGAGCTGCGCCGCCGGCTCGAGCCCTTCGGCATCGGCGCCGAGGCCGCGGTCCTGGTCTTCGACGTCGAGCACCCCGCCGCCGCCGCGCCGACCCTGGAAGCCGCGCTCACCGCCGCGGGCTGCCCGGCGGTCGTCGCCCCGCACGAGATCGGCGGCCGCGAGCTCCTCTGCGCGGTGGTCGACGCGACCGACCGCGACCCCGTCGAGGTCGCCGCCGGCGCCCGCAAGGCCCTGCTCGCCGAGCGGGGCGCCGTCCGCGCCGCCGCCAGCCGCGCCGCCGCCCCCGACTCCCTGCGCCACTCCTTCCACGAGGCGCGCTGCGCCCTCGAAGCGACCGCCTTCGCCAACGGCTCCGCCCCCGAGGTCGCCTCCTGGCGCGACCTCGGCGCCTTCACCCTGCTGCTCTCGATCCAGGACGACGACGCCCTCGCCCTCTACTGTGACTCCGTGCTCGGGCCGATCGAGGAAGGCGACCAGGAGTACGGCGGCGAGCTGCTGCGCTCGCTGGAGGCCTTCATCGAGCAGAACGGCCAGTGGGAGCGCGCCGCGCGCGAGGTCTACTGCCACCGCCACACGCTGCGCTACCGGATGCGCAAGGTGGAAGAGCTGACCGGGCGCGACCTCTCGCGCGCCCACGACCGGATCGAGTTCTGGCTGGCGCTGCGCGCGCGGGAGCTGGTCAGCTCGTGAAGGTCGGCGTCCCGACCGAGATCAAGGCCGACGAGTACCGGGTCGCGATCACCCCGGCCGGGGTGCGCGAAATGGTCGAGCACGGCCACGAGGTGCTGATCGAGGCCGGCGCGGGCGAGGGCTCGGCGATCTCCGACGAGCGCTACGCGTCGCAGGGGGCGCGGATCGTCCCCGACGCGGCGACGGTCTTCGGCGAGGCGGAGCTGATCCTCCACGTCAAGGAGCTGCAGCCGGCGGAGATCGCGATGCTCCGCCCCGAGCAGCTGCTCTTCACCTACCTGCACCTGGCGCCCGACCCGGAGCAGACCCGCGGGCTCTGCGAGTCCGGCGTGACCGCGGTCGCCTACGAGACGGTCGAGGACGCCGAGGGCCACCTGCCGCTGCTGGCGCCGATGAGCGAGGTGGCGGGGAAGATCGCCACCCAGGCGGGCGCCTACATGCTGCAGAAGCCGGAGGGCGGGCGGGGCATCCTGCTGGCCGGCGTGCCCGGCGTCGCGGCCGCCAACGTGATGGTGATCGGCGGCGGCGTGGTCGGCATGAACGCCGCCTTCATCGCGATCGGCATGGAGGCCGACGTCTTCGTCTTCGATCGCTCGATCGACCGGCTGCGCGAGCTCGACGTCGTCTTCAACGGCCGTTGCTCGACCGTGTACTCGACCACGCTCGCGGTCGAGGAGATGCTGCCGCGCGCCGACCTGGTGATCGGCGCGGTCCTCGTCCACGGCGCCCGCGCGCCCTACGTCGTCACCCGCGACCAGCTGAAGCTGATGAAACCGGGGGCGGTGATGGTCGACGTGGCGATCGACCAGGGCGGCTGCTTCGAGACCTCCCACCCGACCACCCACCACGACCCGACCTTCGAGGTCGACGGCATCACCCACTACTGCGTCGCCAACATGCCCGGCGCGGTGCCGATCACCTCGACCCAGGCGCTGACCAACGCGACCCTGCCCTACGCGCTGGCCATCGCCACCGACGGCCTCGTCGGGGCGATGGCGCGGATCCCGGGGCTGCGGCCTGGCGTCAACGTCGCGGGAGGGAAGGTGACCCACCCGGCCGTCGCCGAGGGCGTCGGCATGGAGTACGTGCCGGTGGAGCAGGCGCTGGGCCTCGTCTAGATGAACGCACTGATCGGGGTCGTCGCCGCGGCGATCGGCCTCCTCGTCGCACATGCGCCGGCCGGCGTGGCCGAGGAAGAAATGCACCGCTGCCACGGGCGGCGGGCGACGGTCGTCGGCACCGCCGGCGCCGACGTTCTGCAGGGCACGCCGGGCCGCGACGTGATCTGGGGCGGGCCGGGCGACGACACGATCTACGGCAAGCTCGGCAACGACCTCGTCTGCGGCGGCGGTGGCGACGACGTGGTCCACGGCGGGCGGGGCAACGACGAGGTCTTCGGCGGGCAGGGCGCCGACCGCGCCTTCGGCGACCTCGGCGACGACAAGGTGGTCGGCGGGCCGGGGTCCTACGACGACGTCTCCGGCGGCCTCGGCATCGACATCGTGAACGGCGGGCCGGGCGACCACGACCTCGTCCACGGCGACTACGGCTACGACCGCATGGCGGGCGGGCCGGGCAGGCACGACGTCGCCTCCTTCGCGACCGCCGTGTCGCTGAACGGCACCTCCGGCGTCTGGGCCAGCCTGCGCGCGCACGCCGCGCGCGGCGACGGCCACGACAAGCTCTTCGAGTTCGAGGACCTCGAAGGCAGCGCCTTCCCCGACAGGCTGATCGGCGCCGGCGCCCCGAACGAGATCGACGGCGGCCCGGGCAACGACACCCTGATCGGCGGCGGTGGCCGCGACGCGCTCGACGGCGGCGCCGGGATCGACGGCTGCCGCGGCGCGCCGGGGCGGACCACCTCCTGCGGCCCGGAAAGGCGGCTGCCGGGTAGCGCCTTCGTCCAGGTCGACGCGGCCCCCGGCGGGGGCGGCGGCGTGCAGGTCGTCGGCGGCACCGGCCGCGACGCGGTCACCGTCGCCTACGAAGCGGCGACGAGCACCGTCGAAGTCGACGCCGAGCGGGGCCTCGCCGCCGGCCCGGGCTGCGAACACCACGCGGGCGGGCCGGACCCGGCGCGGGAAGTCCGCTGCCCGCTCGATGGCCCGGCCCGCTGGCTGATGGCCGACCTGGGACCCGGCGACGACCGCTTCACGGTCAAGGGCTCGCTGGTCTCGGTGGGCTTCATCCGGGTCGACGGCGGCGCGGGCGACGACCGGGTCCGCGGCGGTCCCGAGGACGACCTCCTGCAGGCCGGCCCCGGCGCCGACAGGCTCTACGGCGGCCCCGGCGCCGACGGCCTCGTCGGCGGCACCCCGGGGCCGAGCTTCCTCTACGGCGGCGCGGACGGCGACCTGCTCGCGGCGGGCGGCGGCTGCGCGGGCGGCGCCCTGGTCGGCGGCGGCGGGCGCGACGACGCCTCCTTCGCCGAGACCGGCTACCACCCGGGCCGCCTGATCGTCTCCTTCCCCCTGCACTCCGCCTGGCTCACCGCGATCCCCGGCTGCCACCACGTCCACATCTCGCCGACCGACGAGGACATGGAGGGCTCCTTCGGCCCCGACGTCCTGATCGGCAACCACCGTCCCAACGCCATCCTCGGCCAGCCCGGCCGGGACGTTTTCCTCGGCAACGGCGGCGACGACGTGATCGACGCCCGCGACGGCACCAAGGACATCTCGATCCAGTGCGCCCCCGGCCACCCCGAAGGCCGCGCGCTCCTCGACGCCACCGACCCGCCGCCGTCCAAATGCGCAAAGACGAAGCACGGCGTCCCGGTCCCCGGACTTAACGGCTGAATCGGCCCCGAGAGGGGGGGAGAGAAACCCAACCCCGCGTCCTTTGTAGCCCTGTGGGCGACAAAGGACAACAGGTTCGGCACGGGCCCCTGGCGGAGCTGGCGACGCGGCAGCATGGGGTGGTGGCGACCCGCCAGTTGGCGGCGCTGGGATACACGCGGAGCTCCGTGGCGAAGGCGGCGAAGGTGGGGCGATTGCATCGAATCCATCAGGGCGTATATGTGGTCGGCCAGCGACGACTCACCTGGGAGGGGCGATGCATGGCGGCCGTGCTGGCGTCCCACCCCTCCGTCGCCAGCCACTGGTCGGCCGCCTGGCTCTGGGACCTGCTGCGCTCGCGGCCGGAAACCATCGACGTGACCTGTCGCCGTGGCCGTCGGGCCAAGCGCTCGTTCGTGACCCACACCGCCGACCTCGCCCGCGCCGACCTCGCCCGCCGCGACGGGATCCCGGTCACCTCCCTCCCGCGGACGATCCTCGACGTCGCCGTGACGAGCAGGCCGGGGACCGTGAGGCGCTTCGTCCGCCGCGCGAGCGACGCGAGGCTCCTCGACCTGGGGGAGATGGAGGACCTGCTCGGGCGCACGAAGGGGCACAAGGGCCGGGCGAAGGTCCGCGCCGCCCTGGAGCTCTACGAGGAGGAGGCGCCCTTCACCCGCTCGGGGCTCGAGGAACGCTTCCGCGAGGTCGTGCGCGAGGCGGGGCAGCCGGAGCCCTCGATGAACTTCTTCGTCGCCGGGTACGAGATCGACGCCTACTGGCCCGCGCAGCGCTTCGGGGTCGAACTCGACGTCTACGAGACGCACGGCTCGCGGCTCTCCTTCGAGGAGGACCGCGAACGCGACGACGCGCTGCTCCTGGCCGGGATCGAGACCACGCGGGTGACCGGGCGGCGGCTCGCCCGCGACCCCGAGGGCGTCGTCGACTCGGTGCGGCGGCACCTTGCCCGGCGCGCTCGCATAAAGTGAGCTCGTGGCCGGAAAGAGCGCGACCGGAGACGAGGCGGCGGCGATCGCGGCGGCGATCGCGCGCTTCGAGTCGGAGCTCGCCACCGCGTCGGCGGCGGAGCCCGAGGACGCGATCGGACCGTGGCAGCGCGCCGCGCTGCTCGAGGGAGTGGGCGCCAAGTCAGACATCCAGGACCCACAAGCACGAGGAGGAGCGAGATGGCAGTCGTGAAAATCATCGAGCTCGTCGGCAGCTCCAAGACGTCGACCGACGATGCCGCCAAACAGGCACTGGCCCAGGCGCAGGGATCGCTGCGCAACATCCGCGCCGTCGACATCGTCTCGACCGGGATCCGCGGCGAGAACCTGGACGAGTTCCGGGCCCACGTCCGCGTCGCGTTCCTGATCGAGGGATCGGAGGTCAGCTGATGGCGGACGCGACCGACGCGACCCCGAAGGAGATCTCCCGCGCCGAGGCGCGGGAGATGGTCGACAAGGGCGCCCAGCTCGTCGACGTGCGCGCCGACCACGAGTGGGAGGCGGGCCACCTGCCCGGCGCCGTCCACATCCCGCTGGCGGAGCTGCCCCAGCACCTCGACGAGATCGACAAGGACCGCCCGGTGATCCTCTACTGCCGCGGCGGCAACCGCTCCTCGATGGCGACGACGGCGCTGGCCGAGGCCGGCTACGACGCGGTGAAGCTCGCCGAGGGCGCCGTGGGCTGGGAGGAAGAGGGCCTGCCGTTCGAGCCGGAGGGCGGCTACGTGGCCGAGTCGGGCGAGGCGGCGGCGATCATCGCGGCCCGCAAACGCAGCTCCTGAGCCAAATTAGAAAACTTCTCGGATAAATACCCTAATCCCGGTCAGGGTTTTGCTAATTTGCTCCCCATGGAGCTGACGGTTGCCGAGAACAAGGAGCAGCGGGGCAAGGGGCGCATCGGCACCCTGGAGAACCCGGAGACCTACGAGAACGTCCCGGGGCACATCATCCCGATCATCGAGCGCGAGTTCGACGACTTCGACAACGAAGCGGAGAGCTTCCTGTCGGGGCGCAAGGACGAGCTGGAGTTCATCCCGTTCCGCCTCCGACAGGGCGTCTACGGGCAGCGTCAGTCCGACGTGCAGATGATCCGCATCAAGCTCCCGTTCGGCGGCGTCAACCCGGACCAGATGGACACCTTCGCCAACGTGGTCGAGAAGTACGCGCCGCTGGTCAAAGGCCACATCACCACCCGCCAGAACATCCAGATCCACCACGTCCCGCTGCCCGACGCGGAGAAGCTCCTGCGGGAGATCGCCGAGGCCGGCCTCTCCTCGCGCGAGGGTTGCGGCAACACCGTCCGCAACGTGACCGGCGACCCGTGGGCCGGCGTCGCCCCCGACGAGATCTTCGACCCGACCCCGTACGCGGGCGCCTACGTCCGTTACTTCGTCCGCCACCCGACGACGCAGCTGATGCCGCGCAAGATCAAGACCTCCTTCACCGGCTCCGACGCCGACCGGGCGATCAGCGGCATCCACGACATCGCCTTCATCTCCCGCGAACGGGACGGGGTCAAGGGCTTCAAGGTCCTGGTCGGCGGCGGCACCGCGATCATGCCGCGCATCGCCCCGGTCGTCTCCGAGTTCGTCGAGGTCGACAACGGCGACTACCTGAAGCTCGCCGAGGCGATCCTGCGGATCTTCGACCGCCAGGACTGGCTGCGCGTCAACCGCGCCCGCGCCCGGATCAAGGTGATGGTCGACAAGATCGGCATCGACGCCTTCCGCGAGCTGGTCGAGGAGGAGCTCGAGGGCGACTGGGTCGCCGAACGCGAATTCGGCCCCGAGCTGGTCGAGCGGCTGAGCTTCCACGACGACGAGGAGAGCCGCGCCCCGGCCCGCCCGCCGGCGCCCGCCTCGCCGAACGGCGACCGCACCGAGTTCGAGCGCTTCCTCGCCGGCAACGTGCAGGCGCAGCGCCAGGAGGGCTTCTCCACGGTCGAGGTGAAGGTGGACCGCGGCGACCTCACGCCGGAGCAGTTCCGCGGCCTCGCGGCGATCATGCGCGAGTTCTGCGGCGGCAACGCGCGCAGCACCGTGCAGCAGAACTTCGTCCTGCGCTGGGTCCGCGACGAGTCGCTCTACGACATCTGGCAGCGGCTGGTCGCGATCGGCCTCGGCGAGGCCGGCGCCCGCGAGATCACCGACACGGTCTCCTGCCCCGGCACCGACAGCTGCAAACTCGGCATCACCTCCTCGATGGGCCTGAACCGGGCGATCAAGGAGCGGGTCGAGGCGATGGGGATCGAGGACGAGCTCACCAAGCAGATCCACATCAAGATGAGCGGCTGCCCGAACGGCTGCGGCCAGCACCACATCGGCACGATCGGCTTCTACGGCGCCTCGCTGAAGATCGGCGACCGCCAGATGCCCGCCTACATCCCGCACATCGGCGGCAGCTACGAGGGCGGCGTCGCCTTCGGCAAGCGGCTCAAATCGCGGCTCCCGGCCAAACGGGTCCCCGAGGCGGTCGAGCGCTGGGTGCGCATGTACGAGGCCGAGCGCGCCGAGGGCGAGGTCTTCAACGCCTTCGCCGAGCGGGTCGGCACCGAGCGCTTCGAAGCGGAGGTCAAGGATCTGACCATGCCGGTCGACTTCTCCCTCGAGACCATGCAAGAGTTCATCGACTGGCAGCGGGCGACTCCGTATGAAGTCATCCGCGGCGAAGGGGAGTGCGCGATCTAGCTCGCGCCCACGCGAGGAACCGAGGGGACCGATGAAGCCGCCGCCAATCACCTTGTCCGGCAACGTGCCGACAGTCACCGACCTCGACCACGAGGCGATCGCGGCCGAGCTCGAGGACCTGACCGCGCGGGAAACGATCGAGTGGATGTTCGACCAGTTCGGGCAGGACCACTACATCGCCTGCTCGTTCCAGAAAACGAGCTCGGTGACGGCGCACATGGCGTCGAGGATCAACCCCGACGCGCGCTTCTTCTACCTCGACACCGACGTCCTCTTCCCGGAGACCTACGAGACCCGCGACCGCCTCGCCGAGGCGCTCGGGATCGAGTTCGACCGCTATCACAACCTGACGCTGGAGGAGCAGGCGGCGGAGTACGGCGACGAGCTCTGGAAGCGCGAGCCGGACGCCTGCTGCGGGCTGCGCAAGGTCGAGCCGATGCGCCGCGCGCTCGCATCCGTAGACTGCTGGGTCGCCGGCGTCCGCCGGGCGGATTCCAGCTCCAGGGCCGGGGCCCCGAAGTTCACCTGGGACAAGAAGTTCGGCCTCTGGAAGCTGAACCCGCTCGCCGACTGGTCCGAGCGAGACGTCTGGAACTACATCCATGAGCACCGCCTTCCGTACAACCCGCTTCACGATCGCGGCTACCCCTCGATCGGCTGCACGCACTGCACGCAGCCGGTGGGCCCGGGCGGCGACCTTCGCGACGGCCGCTGGGCTGGCGTCGAAAAGACCGAGTGCGGCATCAACTAGCGCTCCGGTGAGGAGCCTCTGATGGACGAGACGACGAAAGTGCGTCCTGCCGCGGTCGAGCTGGGCGACCTCGACACGCTCGAGGCGGAGTCGATCTTCATCATCCGCGAGGTCGCGGCGGAGTTCGAACATCCGGTGATGCTCTTCTCCGGCGGCAAGGACTCGGTGCTGATGCTGCAGCTGGCGCGCAAGGCGTTCGCGCCGGCGCCGGTGCCGTTCCCGATCATGCACGTCGACACCGGGCACAACTTCCGCGAGGTGATCGAGTTCCGCGACAAGGTCGTCGCCGAGTACGGGCTGCGGCTGGAGGTCGCCTCGGTCCAGAAGCTGATCGACGAAGGCATCATCAGGGTCGGCCACGAACTGGAATCGCGCAACCGCCACCAGACCCGGGCGCTGCTCGACGCGATCAAAGACGGCGGCTTTGACGCCGTCTTCGGCGGCGGCAGGCGCGACGAGGACAAGGCCCGCGCCAAGGAGCGGATCCTCTCCTTCCGCGACAAATTCGGCCAGTGGGACCCGAAGAACCAGCGCCCCGAGCTCTGGCACCTCTACAACGGCCGCCACCGCAAAGGCGAGCACATCCGCGTCTTCCCGATCTCCGACTGGACCGAGCTCGACGTCTGGCGCTACCTGGCGCGGGAAGAGATCGAGCTGCCGTCGATCTACTTCGCCCACGAGCGCGAAGTGGTCGAGCACGACGGGCTGTTGATGGCGGTCAACGAGTACTTCCCGCTGCCCGACGGCGCGACGCCGCGGATGGAGATGGTGCGCTACCGCACGGTCGGCGACGCGACGCTGACCGGGGCGGTGCCGTCGAAGGCGACGACGTATGAGCTGGTGATCGAGGAGACGGCGGTCTCGCGGATCACCGAGCGCGGCGCGACCCGCGGCGACGACCGCTTCTCCGAAGCGGCGATGGAGGATCGCAAGCGGGAGGGCTACTTCTAGTGCCGGCCACGGAGATCCTCCGGATCGCGACCGCGGGGTCTGTCGACGACGGCAAGTCGACGCTGATCGGGCGCCTGCTGCACGACACGAAATCGATCTTCGAAGACCAGCTCGAGTCGATCGAGCGGACCTCGGAGAAACGCGGCGACGAACAGACCGACCTGGCGCTGCTCACCGACGGGCTGCGGGCGGAGCGCGAGCAGGGGATCACGATCGATGTCGCCTACCGGTACTTCGCGACGCCGAAACGCAAGTTCGTGATCGCCGACACGCCCGGCCACATCCAGTACACGCGCAACATGGTCACCGGGGCGTCGACCGCGAACCTGGCGCTGCTCCTGATCGACGCGCGCAAAGGCGTGCTCGAACAGACGCGCCGCCACGCGCTCTTGTCGTCGCTGCTGGGCGTCCCGCACCTGGTCCTCTGCGTCAACAAAATGGACCTCGTCGACTACGACCAGAAGGTCTACGACGACATCCGCGAGGAGTTCACCGCCTTCGCCGCGAAGCTCGACATCACCGACCTGGGCTTCGTGCCGATCTCGGCGCTCGAAGGCGACAACGTGGTCGAACCCTCGCCGAACATGCGGTGGTTCCACGGGCAGCCGTTGCTCGGCCACCTGGAGGACGTGCACATCGCCTCCGACCGCAACCTGGTCGACAACCGCTTCCCGGTCCAGTACGTGATCCGGCCGCAGTCGGCCGACTATCGCGACTACCGCGGGTTCGCCGGGTCGGTGGTCGGCGGGATCTTCAAGCAGGGCGACGACGTGATGGTGATGCCGTCGCGCAAAGCGTCGCGGATCGCCGCGATCGACACGCCCGAAGGGGAGATCGCGACGGCCTTCCCGCCGATGGCGGTGACGCTGCGGCTGGAGGACGACCTCGACGTCTCGCGCGGCGACATGATCTGCCGCCCGACCAACCAGCCGACCGCGAGCCGCCGCTTCGAGGCGATGATCTGCTGGTTCGACGAGACCTCCCACCTGCGCACGGGGGCGCCCTACCAGCTGAAGCACACGACGCGGTGGGTCGCCGCCGAGGTCGAGGAGCTGCGCTATCAGCTGGACGTCGACACCCTGCACCGCGACCTGACCGCGGAGACGCTCGAGGTCAACGACATCGGCCGGGTCGCGATCCACACCACCTCGCCGCTCTTCTTCGACGAGTACCGGATCAACCGCACCACCGGCAGCTTCATCCTGGTCGACCCGGCCACCGACCTGACGGTCGCGGCGGGGATGATCATCAGCGCCGGCGGCGACGTCGGCCCCAGCGGGACCGACACCGCCTCGATCGTCGCCGAGAACATCACCGTCCACCCGTCGAAGCTCTCGCGCGAGGAGCGCTGGGGCTCGCTCGAAACCGGCGGGGCGACGATCTGGATGACCGGGCTCTCGGGCTCGGGCAAGTCGACGATCGCGACCGCGATCGAGCACACCCTCGTCTCCTCCGGGCGCGCCGCCTTCATGCTCGACGGCGACAACCTGCGCCACGGCCTGAACGCCGACCTCGGCTTCTCCGAGGAGGACCGCAACGAGAACGTCCGCCGCGTCGGCGAGGTGGCGAAGATCCTCGCCGAATCGGGCACCATCGCGATCGCCTCCCTCGTCAGCCCCTACCAGGCCGAGCGCGACCGCGTCCGCCGCATCCACGAGGAGGCGGGCATCCCCTTCTACGAGGTCTTCGTCGACACCCCCCTCGAGGAGTGCGAACGCCGCGACCCGAAGGGCCTCTACGCGAAGGCCCGCGCCGGCGAGATCACGAACCTGACCGGAGTGGGCGCCCCGTACGAGGCCCCGGAGCGGCCGGACCTGGTGACCTCGCCGGACCTCGAGGAGGCCGTGCGGCAGGTGCTGGGGCTGTTGCGCTGAGGGCGGGCGTCCGCGTGCTCGGGCCGTCCACACCACTTCGAGGCGCGGAAGGGGTCCTGGGCGCCGCATGGGGGTCCTGGCAGGCTGTGACCCCCATGAGGCGCCCAGGACGCGAGGGGTGCGGGGGGAGCGGCCGTTACAGGGACGGGGGCGGGGCGGACTTACGTGGGGCGCCGTGAAACAGTGGTTCGGGTTCCGTGCGAGAGACGCCACACCTCGGACCGGGCCGGGTCGCCTCGTGACGAAGACGCCGGGAAGGCGCCGGGGACGTCACGCTTCCTCGGGCCTTCCGTCACCCTCCGGGCCCGGATCAGGGGGCCCCGGAGGTGCGGGCGACCTGGGTTAACCCATGCGTACCCAAGGTCGCCCGCACTGCCGTGCGTGTTGTGCAACACGGGCCGAAGCGTGGAGATCCCGGCGCCTTCGTCACGGCGCCTCACCCCTTGACGGATCCGTGCGGTGTCCGTGGGCCTTCAGTCGCTCTCGCGTCACCCTGCGGCCACGGTCCCTCCTCTCTCTCCCCGATCACCCGGCCCTCTCGGCCACGGCCACAGATGCCCCGGGCCGTGGCCGAGAGGGCCGCGTCCCCCGCCCGTCCCTTTCCCCGTCCTGTGTCCCGCCCACCCCTACGGCCGCGGCGGGACTTGGGGCTCGCCCAGGCCGTAGGTGTCGTAGGCGCCGAATTTGGCGAAGGTCTTGTGCGTCGGCCCGTGGTAGTCGGAGCTCGCGGTGGGGAGGAGGTCGAGGTCGGCGCAGAGGTCGAGGAGGTGCTTGGTCTGGGCCTCGGAGTGGGTCGGGTAGAAGGTCTCGACGCCGTCGGCTCGCAGGGAGCGGATGAGGTCGTCGACCTCGGCGGGGGCGGAGATGTCCCAGTAGGGGTGGGCGATGACGGCGAGGCCGCCGGCGTCGTGGATGAGGGCGATGGCCTGTTCGGCGTTCGGCCAGCGGCGGGGGACGAAGGCTTTGGCGCCGGGGACGAGGTACTCCTCGAAGAAGGGGCCGAGGTCGCCGGTGGCGCCGGCGGCGCGGGCGATGTGGGGACGGCCGATCGAGTCGGCGCCGCCCGCCTCGCGGATCGCGTCGTCGAGGGTGAGCTCGAAGCCGAAGGAGCGCAGGTTGTCGACGATCTCGGCGGCGCGGGCGCGGCGCTCTTGCTGGGCGCGCTCGCAGGCCGGCTCGATCTTCTCGAGGTCGATCCAGTAGCCGCAGATGTGGAGGTCTTCGGCGTACTCGTGGACGCAGGACATCTCGACCGCGGGCACGATCTCGACCCCGAGCTCGCGCCCGGCAGCTTCCGCCTCCGGCACCCCGGCGACGGAATCGTGGTCGGAGAGGGCGAGGGTGGTGACCCCGGCCTGCGCCGCTTCGGCGACGACGTCCCGCGGAGCGAGTTGCCCGTCGGAGTGGGTGGAGTGGCTCTGGAGCTCGATGAGCACGAGGGAGCAGCCTAGTCGCCCTCCAGACAAATAGACTGCCGCGCCGGATGTTCCAGAAAGTCCTCATCGCCAACCGCGGGGAGATCGCGATCCGCGTCGCCAGGACCCTCCGCGAGATGGGGATCGGCTCGGTCGCGGTGTACTCGGAGATCGATCGTGACGCGCCGCACGTGCGGGAGGCCGACGAGGCGTTCCTGCTCGGCCCGGCGGTGCCGGCCGAGAGCTACCTGAACATCGCGAAGATCATCGAGGTGGCGAAGGAGGCGGGCGCCGAGGCGATCCACCCCGGCTACGGCTTCCTCGCCGAGAACGCCGACATGGCGCGCGCCTGCGCCGCGGCGGGGATCGCCTGGATCGGCCCGCCGCCGGAGGCGATCGAAGCGATGGGGTCGAAGACCCGCGCCCGCGAGATCATGGCGGAGGCCAGGGTGCCGATCGTCCCCGGCTCGACCGAGGTCGCGGCGGATCTGGAGGCGGCGCGCCGGCAGGCCGAGGAGGCCGGGTATCCCGTCGCCTGCAAGGCCGCGGGCGGCGGCGGCGGTAAGGGCTTCCGCGTCGCGATGACGCCGGACGACCTGCAGGACGCCTACGAAGGCTCCTCCCGCGAAGGCGAGAAATTCTTCGGCGACCCGCGCGTCTACATCGAGCGCTACCTGGAGGATCCGCGCCACGTCGAGGTGCAGGTGCTGGCCGACGGACACGGCAACGTGATCCACCTCGGCGAGCGCGACTGCTCGATCCAGCGCCGCCACCAGAAGGTGATCGAGGAGGCCCCGGGCCCGCACGTCGACGAGGAGATGCGGGCGCGGATCGGGAAGATCGCGACCGACGCGGCGGCGGCGGTCGGTTACCGCGGCGCGGGCACGATCGAGGGCATGCAGGTCGGCGAGGAGTACTTCTTCCTCGAGATGAACACCCGCGTCCAGGTCGAGCACTGCGTGACCGAGATGGTCAGCGGCATCGACATCGTCCGCGAGCAGATCCTCGTCGCCGCGGGCGAGCCGCTCTCGGTGTCCCAGGAGGAGGTCGACCTGCGCGGCTGGTCGATCGAGTGCCGGATCAACGCCGAGAACGCGGCGAAGAAATTCGCGCCGGCCCCGGGGCCGATCGGCGCGTCCTACCGCGAGCCCGCGGGCCCCGGCGTGCGGGTCGACTCCGGCGTGGAGGGCGGCGGCGAGGTGTCGCCGATGTACGACCCGATGGTGGCCAAGCTGATCGTCTGGGACGTCGACCGCGAGAAGGCGACGCGGCGGATGCTGCGGGCGCTGGACGAATACGACACCGGCGGGCTGACCACGCTGATCCCCTTCCACAAGGCGATCCTGCGCACCGAGCAGTGGG
>DASZUW010000482.1:0-10277 GCA_035547475.1 Solirubrobacterales bacterium | reverse complement strand
GGAGAGGTAGCCCCGGGTCAGCAGCCACTCGTCATTCTGCTCGATCAGGAGGGCACCGACGAGGCGGATCACGGCGCGGTCGTCCGGGAAGATCCCGATCACGTCGGAGCGACGGGCGATCTCCTTGTTGACCCGCTCGAGGTTGTTGGTCGACCGCAGCCTCGGCCAGTGGGCCGAGGGGAAGCGGTAGAAGGCGAGCAGATCCTCCTCGGCCTCCTCCAGCAGCACCGCCACCTTCGGCGCCACCGGCGAGAGGCGCTCGACCACCGACGCGGAGCGCTCCCGGGCGTCGGCCAGATCCTCGGCGTCGAACACCTCCCGCAGTGCCGCCGAGACCATGTTGCGCTGCCCCGCCTTGCAGTGCCCGTGCATGTTCCTGATGAAGTGGACCGTGCAGCGCTGCCACGGGCAGCCCAGCACCTTGGCCACGGCGGCCTTCAGCCCCAGGTGGTCGTCGGAGACGCAGAGCCGGACGCCCGCAAGGCCACGGGCGCGCAGCTCGCGCAGGAAGGCCGACCATCCGGCCTCGGTCTCCGACTCCGCGATCTCGATGCCGATCACCTCCCTGCGACCGCTCTCGTGGACGGCGAAGGCGACCATCAACGCCTTGGAGTGGACGTGGCCGCGGTCCCTGACCTTCAGGTGCTTGGCGTCGAGCCAGAGATACGGGAAGGCGCCCTCCAGCGGTCTGGTGCGGAAGGCCTCGACCTGGTCGTCGAGCTCCCGGCAGATGCGCGAGACCTGGTCCTTGCTCATATGGATGCCGAGCTCTGCGACGAGGTGGTCGACCTTCCTCGTCGAGACCCCGTTGACGTAGGCCTCCATGACCACGCCGAGCAGCGCCTTCTCCGAGCGTTTTCGTGGTTCGAGGAAGCTCGGGAAGTAGCTCTCGCCACTGCGCTTCCTCGGCACGGCGAGCTCGATCTCGCCGACCCTGGTCGCCCAGGGCCGCGGGCGGTAGCCGTTGCGGTGGGTGCTCCTCGCCTCGGTCACCTCACCCTTGCCGGCGCCGATCTGGGCGGAGATCTCCGCCTCCATCAGCTGGGCGGCGACCACGGCCACCGCCTCGCGCAGGAAGTCGCCGTGCTCGGCGATCAGGGTCTTGGCGACGACCTCGGGGGTCGTCATGCTCTGGCTCTCGGCCATCGTGGTGCTCCTTCGTCAGTCGACTTTTGCGGGTCAACCGACGAGTCTGGGGCCCGCGGTGGCCGGAACTTCGTCCCGGCCTACGCGGCCCTGCTCGTTACACCACTTCTAGCGACATGACCTAGGCCTCGGTCACCAGGGTCAGCGTGAGCGGGACCATCAGCGCCGCGCCCACCCCCTGCAGCGCCCGCGCCCCGATCAGCACCTCGGCGCTCCCCGCCAGCCCCGCCAGCAGCGACGCCGTGACGAAGACCCCGAGGCCGACGCAGAGCATGCGCCGCCGCCCGAAGCGCTCGCCGAGCGCCGCCCCGGTCAGAAGCAGGCAGGCGAAGGCGAGGTTGTAGGCGTTGACCGTCCACTCGAGGTCGCCGACGCTGCCGTGCAGCGCCGCGCGCAGGGTCGGCAGCGCCGTGGTCAGGACCAGGGCGTCAAGGAAGGACATCATCAGCGCCAGCGAGGCGACCAGGAGGGTCCAGGCCGGGCGGCGCGCGGCGTCGGCGCGGGGCACGTCGATCAGCTCCAGCGGCTGAGCTCGCCGGCCGGGAAGGGGGCGAAGCCGTCGCCCTCGGCACCCCGCTTGAGGCTCGCCAGGTAGGAGCCCCAGTTGGTGGCGCAGCCGGCCATGAACTCGTTGCCCTCCGCCCAGCCGGCGTGCGTGAAGAGGAGCGTCGTCCCGCCGTCGTCGCGCGCGCCGAGGGCGAAGGTGACGGTCGTGCCGATCCAGTCGGACGGCCCGCCGGTGACCCGCCAGGTGATCCGTCCGGGCTCCTCCTCGACGACCTCGAAGACCGCCGCCGGGTCACCGTCGCCGAAGAAGACGCTGAGCGTCTCCCCCTCGCGGCGGTTGGGGTGGCCGGTCCACCAGCGCTCGACGCCTGAGGCGGTGGCGATCAGCTCGTGGACGCGCGCGGGCGGCGCGTCGATCGTGTAGCGGTGCAGGATGTCGGGCATCGGTGCCTCCTCGGTCGTCGTTTGCCCGTAAGACGAACGGGCACCCCGCCGACGGACACCCCGCCCGGATCGGCCCTCAGCCGGGCGGCGGGAGCTCGGCGCGCCGCCGCAGGAGGAAGCGCCGCTCCGGCCCCTCGCCGGTCAGCTCCAGCGCCCGCGCGTAGGCGCGATCGGCCTCCGCCCGGCGGCCGAGGCGGCGCAGCAGGTCGGCGCGGGTCGAGTGCAGGTACCGGTACTCGTCCAGGTCCAGCCGATCGAGGATCGCGAGGGCGGCCTCGGGGCCGTCGAGCTCGGCGACCGCGACGGCGCGGTTGACCTCGACGACCGGCGAGCTCGTCATCTGCGCCAGGGAGTCGTAGAGCAGCGAGATCTGATCCCAGTCGCGCGGCGCGGTGATGTGGAGGTCGGCGATCGCCGCCTGCAGGAGGTAGGGGCCGGTGCCACCGAGGCTCGTCGCGCGCTCCAGCAGCCCGCGGGCCTCCGCGATCTGGCCCTCGTCCCAGAGCGAGCGGTCTTGGTCGTCGAGCAGGACGAGCTCGCCGTCGCGGAAGCGCGCCGCGCGCCGCGAGTCGCCCAAAAGCATCAACGCCACCAGGGCCAGCGCCTCGTGCTCGTCGGGCATCAGCGCCGCCAGCACCCGCCCGAGTCGGATCGCCTCGGCCGCGAGGTCGACGCGGCCGTCGCCGTAGCCCTGGTTGAAGATCAGGTAGAGGACGCCGAGCACCGCGTCGAGGCGTTCGGGCAGCGCGGAGGCGGGCGGCACCGCGAACGGGATGCCGGCCGCGCGCACCTTGCGCTTGGCGCGGCCGAGCCGCTTGCTCATCGTCTCGAACGGCACCAGGAAGGCGGCAGCGACCTCCTCGGTCGAGAGGCCGCCGAGGGTGCGCAGGGTGAGCGCGACCTGCGCCTCGAGCGCCAACGACGGGTGGCAGCAGGCGAAGACCAGCTCCAGCCGCTCGTCGGGCAGCGTCTCGGCCTCGTCCATCGTGCCCTCCGCCCGGTCGGCCACTTCGCGCCGCAGCTGCTCGGTCTTCCGCGCCAGGGTGCGCTCGCGGCGGAGGCGGTCGACCGCCCGGTTGCGGGCCGTGGTGATCAACCAGGCGGTCGGATTGGCGGGCTCGCCGTCGCGGGGCCAGCGCTCGGCGGCGAGCGCGAAGGCCTCCTGCGCGGCGTCCTCGGCCAGCTCGAGGTCGCCGAAGGCGCCGGCGAGCGTCGCCACGACGCGCCCCCATTGGTCGCGGAAGACCTCCTCAAGCACCCCCGAGCTCCTGGTCGAACACCGGCCGCACCTCGATCCCCGTCGTGATCCCGATCTCCTGGAGCTCCGTCGCGATCGCCAGCGCCCCGTCGAGATCGGGCGCCTCGAGGAAGATCAGGCCACCGAGGTACTCCTTGCTGTCGACGAACGGCCCGTCGGTCAAGAGCGTCCTCCCCCCTCCCGACGTCACCGTCGTCGCCGTCTCGCTCGCCTCGAGCCGCGAGTAGCCGCGGACCTCCGGCCGCTCGAGCACGGCGGCGACCGCGGCCGGGATCTCCGGCGACGATCGCCCGCCCGAGCCCTCCCTGTTGTAGATGAGCAGTGCGTATTTCATCCGCCCTCCCGATTCGTCTCGCTCCCGGCAATGAGTACCGCACGTTCACGACGCGTCGAAATAGCGGACCAGCGGATCGCGGTAAAACGTCGGGTAGCCGACCTCGATCCGCTCCTCGGCCGCGGCCGGGATGCCGTCGTGGTCGATCACGAACCGCGTCCCCCCGGCCAGCGGCGCCAGGCTGAAGCGCACGATCGAGTAGACGCCGGCGTCCCAGGGTTCGGGATGCTCGCCGCCGAAGCGCCACGCCTGCACCACCCGCTCGCCGGGGACGAGCTCGACGATCCGCCCCTCGACCCGCCCGCCGAAGAGCGAGAACGCCTCCCCCTCACCGGCGCCGATGCGCGCCGGCATCCCGGTCGCCGCCCCGAACCGCTCCCCGTCGGTGAGCACCGCGTAGACCTCCGCCGGCGCCGCCCCGATGATCGCCTCATGGTGAATGGACATGCTTTCCGCCTTTCCCGTCGGGCCGACCGGTTGCCGGCCTTTCCGGGACGACGAACGAGGCCGCCCGGGACGGACACTAGGGATCGGGCACGGGGAGGGCGATCACCTCGAGGCCGGCGATCTGGCCGAAGTCGTCGGGGTCACAGGTGTAGACGGGAAGATCGTTGGCCAGAGCGATCGCCGCGATCATCGCATCGAAGGTACGCGCCTTCGCCTTCCTGCCGGCGCTGCGCAATGAGGCGGAGACGCGACCAAAGGCGCGAGCCGCGGCCGCGTCGAAGGGCAACGGCTCGAAGTCGGCCTCCGCCATCTGCAGGTGGGCCTGGCGCGCGACGGCGATCGCCGAGGATTCGGCGATGAGCGGCCCGACCGAAAGCTCGGCGAGGGTCACCGTCGTGATCCGCGGTCTGGCGGGAAGATGCTCCGGAGCCAGGCGCTCGAGGTTGATCACAGCGTTCGTGTCGAGGATCCCGGTCTCGGGACGCCCAGGGGTCACAGCGACTGATCGACGATCGCGTCGAGCTCCTCGCGCATCTTGCCGTAGTCGACCGAAGGCAAGTTCCGGCGGCGGGCGATCAACTCCTCGGCGCTCAACGGCTCACGACCCAGCGGGCGCAACTCGGCGACGGGCCTGCCCGACCGCGTGATCCTGATCTGCTCGCCGCGCGAGGCGCGGTCGACCACTTCTCCACCGTGGTTTCGTAGATCGCGAATGCTCACGTCGGCCATGCGACAGAGCGTATCACCGGTGATACAGACCTCGAACGTCTGCCAGGCGGGCGGGTCGAGGTGACGTTCACGGCGCGGGAGCGGTGCTGACCTGATCCGCTCAGGACGGGCGGCCCGCCCCTGTACCTTTGATCCATGGAGTCGGAGGTGATCGAGGCGGGCTCGCTCCGATGACCGAGCGGACCGCGCCGGCGACGCGAATCATGGTGACCGGTGCGTTCCTCACCGGGCTGTTGATCATGCTGCTCGACCCCTTCTCGCTCGGGCGGTTGAGCGGGCTCCTGGCCTGGATCGCGGGTGGGGTCGCCTTGGTGGTGGCGGCGGCGCTCGGGGCGATGCTGCTGGGGCGCGGGGAGATGCCGGAGGAGGAGTTCCGGCGGATCGCGGAGCGCAGCGAGCTGATGGCGCGGATGCCGCCCGGGCAGGAGCAGCCGAGCGAGTTCGAAGAACTGGTCGTCGAGGCGATCGACCGGCTGCCCGCCGAGTTTCAGGCGCTGCTGGCCGAGGTGCCGATCGTGATCTCCCGGCGCGGCGAGGAGTTCGGCGCCTACGGGCACTACATCGGCGACACGATGGCCCGCGACGACTTCCGCGACCACATCGTCATCTACCAAGACACCCTGGAGCGGGACTTCGGCTGGGACCCGGAGCTCCTGCGCGCGCAGATCGCGCGCACGGTGTTCCACGAGGTCGCCCATCACCTGGGCTGGGACGAGGCCGGCGTGCGCGACCTCGGCCTCTAGCCGGCCGCCGATCCCCCGAGACTTCTCCCCCCGCGCTTGCGCCGTCTTTAGCGAGCCTTTAGGATGTTGGAGTTCGTACCGATCTTGGGCGAACGGGGAAAAGAGCGCGCCTTTGGGAAGGGCGCAGGAGGTCGTCTCGGATGGAAAGCAGCCGGTTGCGCGGTCCCGTTGTTCTGTGCCTCGTTTTGGCCCTCCTCGGCGCGGCGCTGATCGCCGGCTGCGGAGGCGGAGGAAGCTCCAGCTCCTCGACCGCCGAAAGCGCGACGGAAGCGCAGCCGGCCGGAGAAGGCGAAGCGGCGGAAGGCGGCATCGCGCTCGCGCCCGCGTTCACCGCCAACGAACTGAACGCGGAAGCCGGCGACAACTGGATCACCAACGGCGGCAGCCTCACCAACGACCGCTTCTCCACGCTCGACGAAATCAACACCGAAAACGTCGCCCAGCTCAAAGGCGACTGGATGACGAAGATCGGCCAGAACGCCACCGCCGCCAAGTTCTCGGCCGAGGGCCAGGCGCTCGAGTACGAAGGCACGATCTACATCTCCGACGGCGCCGACGACGTCTTCGCGCTCGACGCCTCGAGCGGGGAAATCCTCTGGACCTACGAACCCCACCTCCCCGCCGACCCGCTCGGCGACGTCGTCTGCTGCGGCTGGGACAACCGCGGCGTCGCGCTCGGCGACGGCATGGTGTTCATCTCGCAGCTGAACGGCGACCAGGTCGCGCTCGACCAGAAGACCGGCAAGGTGAAGTGGTCGACGCCGGTGGTCGAACCGGGCAAGGGCTTCACGATCACCTCCGCCCCGCTCTACTACGAAGGCAGCCTGTACGTCGGCGGCTCGGGCGGCGAGTACGGCATCCGCGGGCGCCTCACCGCGCTCGACGCGAAGACCGGCAAGATCAAATGGCGCTCCTACACGATCCCGGGGCCGGGCGAAAAGGGCCACGACAGCTGGCCGGACAACGACTCCTGGAAACACGGCGGCGCGGGGATCTGGAACACCCCGACCGTCGACCCGAAAACGGGCACGCTGTTCTTCTCGACCTCCAACGCGGCGCCCGACTGGAACGGCTCCGAACGGGCGGGCGACAACCTCTGGACCGCGTCGATCGTGGCGATGGACGCCGAAACCGGCAAGATCAAATGGGGCTATCAGATGGTCCACCACGACCTCTGGGACTACGACGCGCCGAGCCCGACCGTCCTCTTCGACGGCGAAATGAACGGCGAACAGGTCGAAGCGGTGGGCGAGCCGGAGAAGACCGGCTGGGTCTACCTGCTCGACCGCAACACCGGCAAGCCGATCTACCCGATCCCGGAGGTGAAGGTCCCGCAGGACCCGGCGAACAAGACCTCGCCGACCCAGCCGGAGCCGACCATGCCGCCCTTCAGCCCGATCGAAACCAGCAAGGAATCGGTCGAAAAGGTGGAAGAATCGCTGGCCGGCGAAAAGCACCCGCCGAAGGTGATCGGCACCAAGATGTACGTGCCGATGTCGAACGACCCGGGCACCATCAACCTGACGCCGAACGCGGCGGTGGGCGGCGACAACTGGCCGCCGTCCTCCTACAACCCGGAACTGAACATGTACTTCGTCGCCTCCACCGAAGGCGCGCTGGGCGTGGTCGCCGAAACGGGCCACACGAAGTACAAAGAAGGCGAAACGTTCACCGGCGGGGAATTCGGGCCGACGACCGGCTTCTCCGCCCCGGGCTACGTGACCGCCTACGACATGAGCACCGGCAAGATCGCCTGGCAGCACAAATTCCCCGAATCGCCCTACTCGGGGACGGTCACCACGGCGGGCGGCCTGGTCTTCGTCGGCCAGAGCAAAGGTGAACTGGACGCGCTCGACGCCAAGACCGGCAAGATCCTCTGGAGCTTCCAGACCGGCGCCGGCGCGAACACCACGGTCACCCCCTTCGAAGACGAAGGCGAAGAGAAGATCGCCATCTACGCGGGCGGCAACAGCCTCGCCGCGACCCCGCACGGCGAAAACTTCTGGGTCTTCTCCCTCAAAGGCACGATGGGCCCGTTGAAGGGCGTCGAAGAGGAAGGCGAAGGCACCGAGCACGCCGGCGAGGAAGAAGGCAAAGCCGAAAACGAAGGCGAAACGCCGACCGAAGAGCAGCGCGAAGAAGGCGGCGGCGAAGCGGCGGGCGGCGGGCCCGACGCGGCGGCGGGCAAAGCCGTCTTCGCCGAAGAATGCTCGGTCTGCCACGGCGCGACCGGCCACGGCGGCAACGGCGGGCCGGACCTGACGACGATGCCGAAAGCCAAAGAACAGAAGGGCGCCGAAGAACAGGTGACCAACGGCGGTGGCGGGATGCCCCCCTTCAAAGGCGTCCTCACGCCGCAGCAGATCGAAGACGTCGCCGCCTACGTGGTCGAAGACATCGTCGGCGGATAGGCCATGGGCGACAAGTTCTCGGGCCCGCCGCCCTCCCACCCTTGGGCGGCGGGCCCGATCCATCCCCGGCGCTGCCGGGCCCGGGCCGACGGCGGGCTAGGGCGATTCGAGCTCGGCGCGGAAGCGGCGGCTGGGGACAACCGCCGCCCCCGCGGCGGCGGCTTTGGCCTTCAGGTCGCGGTCGGAGGTGACGACGACCACCTCGTCCTCGCCCAGCCACGCCGGGAGCCGGGCGAGGATCTCGCGATCGGCCGCGTCGCGGCCTCCGGCGCTCGCCCACGCCACCTCCACCCGGTCGGCCCGCAGGCTCCGCGGCGGCTCGCGCTCGAGCATCACCGTCACCCGCTCCGTTCCCCCGGCAGCCCAGCGGTCGAGCTGTCCGACGAGGCGCGCGACGGCCCCGTCGCGGTCGCGCCACCAACCGTCGGGCCGGCTCCCGATCACGTTCATCGCGTCGACGACCCGGTGCATCGCGCCATCTTCGCGCAACGCGGCCGTGGCCATGGTCGGCGGGTCGACGCGCGCGGCGATCCGAGGCGAGCGCCGCGGTACCCTGGCCGCGTGGCTCATCCGTCCATGGCCGAGGCCGCGCAGCTGGGTCGCGACGACTCCAAAGAGGCGATCGACCTCGCGCGTTCCGGCGGGCAGATGTACCCGGTGGTGACGATCGCCGACGGCGCCGACCACCACGCCCAGACGACCGCCTTCCACAAGCGGTGGTGGCGGCGGCACGACGAAGGGTGGCCGGCGGAGGTGAGCGAGGCCTACGAGGACGCGTTCACGCGCGAGCTCCTGGCGGCGAAGGTCGCCGTCGTCGAGCTCCTCTTCGACGCCGCCGCGGGCCGCTGGAGCAACGTCGGCGTCGTCGACCTCGAGCAGTGGGAGCCGACCTTCCCCTTCGACCCGCAGAGCACCGGCTGGATCCAGCAGGACGCCCGCTCGCGCGTCGGCTGGCGCCGCCGCTCGGCGCTGCGCAAGCTGTTCTCGCGGAAGAAGCCCCCGCCTCAGTCGTCGGCCAGCGTCGGCGGCGCCGTGCGGTAGGTCGCCGGGGTCGCCGAGAGGCGGATCGGGTTGCGGGTGAGACTGATGGTGGAGCCGTCCTCGCGGGGGATGGCGACGGTCGGCG
Source organism: Solirubrobacterales bacterium (assembly GCA_035547475.1). GTDB lineage: Bacteria > Actinomycetota > Thermoleophilia > Solirubrobacterales > 70-9 > VAYN01. The sequence continues at coordinate 1,132 of DASZUW010000482.1, read as the reverse complement.
CCAGGCCGATGCGCTCGGCGAAGGCGAAGGCGGCGCCGAGGTCGTTGACCTGGCCGGCCGGGACGCGGCGGGCGAGCAGGGCGCTCGCCCACTCGGCGGCGGGGCGGGCGGCCAGTAGGCGCTCGAGCTCGGCACCGAGCGCATCACGGTTGGCGACCCGGTCGGGGTTCGTGGCGAAGCGCGGGTCGGTGGCGAGCTCCGGCGCGCCGAGCTCCGCGCAGAGGGCCGCGAACTGGCGGTCGTTGCCGACCGCGAGGACGAGCTCGCCCGCCCCGGTCGCGTAGACCTCGTAGGGGGAGATGCTCGGGTGGCGGTTGCCGAGGCGCCGGGGGACGACCCCCGCGATCGTGTAGGCGGAGCCCTGGTTCACCATCGCGGCGAGCAGCGCGGAGAAGAGGTCGACCTCGACCAGCTGCCCCTCCCCCGTCTCCTCGCGGGCGCGCAGGGCGACCAGGATGCCGACCGTGGCGAAGAGCCCGGCCAGCACGTCGACGAGGGCGACGCCGACCTTCATCGGCTCGCCGTCGGGCTCGCCGGTGACGCTCATGAGGCCGCCGAGGGCCTGGATCAGCAGGTCGTAGCCGGGGAGCGCGGCGCCGCCCTCGCCGCTGCCGAAGCCGGTGATCGAGCAGTAGACGAGGCGCGGGTTCTCCGCCCGCAGCGTCTCGTGGTCGAGGCCCTTGCTCGCCATCAGGCCGGGGCGGAAGTTCTCGACGATCACGTCGGCCTCGCGGGCGCGGCGGCGCAGGTCGGCGAGCCCCTCCTCGCTCGCCAGGTCGACGACGACGCTCTCCTTGTTGCGGTTGACCGACTGGAAGTAGGTGGCCTCGCCGCGCTCGTCATAAGGTGGGCCCCAGGCGCGCGTCTCGTCGCCGCCGCCAGGCCGCTCCACCTTCGTCACCTCGGCGCCGAAGTCGGCGAGCATCATCGTCGCGAACGGCCCGGCGAGGACGCGCGAGAAGTCGAGGATCTTCAGCGGCGCGAGCGCGCCCTCGCTGTTCTTCTCGCCCGCCATCTGGTTCAATCCTCGCAGATTTTCGAAAATCGAAAGGACCGCCGATGACGACCACCGCAGCCGCGCCGCCCCCCCTCCGCCCCGAGGACTTCCTCGCGATCGACCGCATGCTCACCG
>DASZUW010000481.1:0-5360 GCA_035547475.1 Solirubrobacterales bacterium | reverse complement strand
GCAAAGGCATGAGGAACACTCACGAGACCCCGGAGTTCGTCACGGACCCCCGCACTTCGTCACGAACCCCTGCCCCCTGTTTCACGAAAGCCCCACCGTCCTGGGCGCCTCATGGGGGTCACAGCCTGCCAGGACCCCCATGAGGCGCCCAGGACGGGCCTGCGGCCCCCCGAAGCGCTGTGGACGGCCCGAGCGAAACCCTGTGGCCCCGTCCCGTCCGCCTCCCGTCCCGTCCCCACCCCGACCACCCCGGCAGTTTTTATCGGACACCGATCCATGTACGACGACATGGATTCGTGTAACATGGACGACCGTGAGCGACGCCACCACCACGGCCCCGGACGCGGGGGACGAGATCCTGAGCGGGATGGCCGGCGAGCCGCCGGTCACCGAGGAGGGCCGCGGCTTCACGATCGAGCTCACCCAGGACCAGAAGGACATCAAGGACTGGGTCCACGGCTTCGCCGAGAACGTCGTCCGGCCCGCCGCCCACGAATGGGACGAGCGCGAGGAAACGCCGTGGCCGGTGATCGAGGAGGCCGCGAAGATCGGCCTCTACAGCTTCGAAGGTTTGGGCCAGTTCTGGGCCGACGACACCGGGCTGATGCTGCCGGTCGCCAACGAGGAGCTCTTCTGGGGCGACGCCGGCATCGGCATGGCGATCATGGGCACGACGCTGGCGGTCGCGGCGATCTTCGGGCAGGGGACGCCCGAGCAGATGGGGGAGTGGATCCCGCAGTGCTTCGGCACGCCCGACGACGTCAAGGTCGCCGCCTTCTGCGCCTCCGAGCCCGACGCCGGCTCCGACGTCGCGGCGATCCGTACCACCGCCAAGTACGACGAGGCCAAGGACGAGTGGGTGCTGAACGGGCAAAAGGCGTGGGCGACGAACGGTGGCATCGCCAACGTCCACGTCGTGATCGCCTCGGTCGATCGCGAGCTCGGCTCGCGCGGCCACGCGGCCTTCGTGATCCCGCCGGGCACGCCAGGTTGCGAGCAGGGCGCGAAGGTGAAGAAGCACGGCCTGCGCGCGTCCCACACCGCCGACGTCCACCTCGACGACTGCCGCGTTCCCGGCTCCTGCCTGCTGGGCGGCAAAGAGAAGCTCGACGAACGCCTGGCGCGCGTCCGCGAAGGCAAACGCTCGAAATCCCAGGCGGCGATGCAGACCTTCGAGGCGAGCCGGCCGGTGGTCGGCGCGCAGGCGCTCGGGATCGCCCGCGCCGCCTACGAGTACGCGCTCGAGTACGCCAAAGAGCGGCGCCAGTTCGGCCGCGCCATCATCGAGAACCAGGCGATCGCCTTCACCCTCGCCGACATGAAGCTGGAGATCGACGCCGCCCGCCTGCTCGTCTGGCGCGCCGCCTGGATGGGCCGCACCGGCAAGAAATTCGAGAACGCCGAGGGATCGATGTCGAAGCTGAAGGGCGGCGAGGTCGCCGTCTGGGCCACCGAGCGGGCGATCCAGATCCTCGGCGGCAACGGCTACACGCGCGAGTTCCCGGTCGAGCGGATGCACCGCGACGCCAAGATCTACACCATCTTCGAGGGCACCTCAGAGATCCAGCGACTGGTCATCAGCCGCGCGATCTCCGGCGTCCACATCCAATAGATCAGTGACGGCGGGAGAGCAAGGGTCGGTCGGGGGGCCGGCCCTTGTCGCCTACCCCGCGACGCCCCGCGAGCTCAACCTCCGCGCCGCTTGAGGCCTTCGCGCCGCAGGCGCTTCGCGGCGGTCACTTCGGGTTTCGAGGTGCCTTTCTTCTCCGGGCCCGGGGTCTCGAGGGTCGCCGGAAGGCCCTCGAAGCGAGGCTCGGAGAGGAAGGCGGCCAGGCCCTTGCGTCCCATCTCGCCCTTGCCGATGTTCGCGTGGCGGTCGCGGCAGGAGCCGAGCGGCGCCGCGGCGTCGTTCACGTGGACGGCGCCGAGGCGCTCGATGCCGACCTTCGCGTCGGCTTCGTCGAGGACCGCGGCCAGGTGCTCTTCGTCGGTGATGTCGTAGCCCTGCACGAACAGGTGGCAGGAGTCGAGGCAGAGGCCCAGGCGCTCGCCGCCCCCGCAGAGCTCGATCAGCTCCGCCGTCTCCTCGAAGTTGCGCCCGATCAGGCCTTTATGGCCCGCGGTCTGCTCCAGCAGCAGCTTGCAGCGATCGGTTTCCTTCAGCGCCGCTTTGATCACTTTCGCGGCGCGTTTCAGCGCCGGCCTCAGCGGTTCGCCCAAGGTCGAGCCGGGGTGGAGGACGACGCCGCTCGCCCCGATCCCGTCACCGATCCGCAACGAGTGCGTGAGCGAGGCGAGCGATTTCTTGCTCAGCTCTTTGTCTTTGCTCGCGGTGTTGATCAGGTAGACCGCGTGGATGATCACCCGTTCGACCTTCGAGGCGTCCATCGCCTCCCGGAAGGCGGCGAAGTCGGCGTCGCCATATCTGGTCGGCCGCCACATCCGCGGACTCTGGTTGAAGATCTGGATAGATTCGCAACCGCGTTCCTTCCCCCGCTGAACGGCTTTGTCGAGACCGCCGGCGGTGGAGACGTGAGCCCCGATGAACATGGAAAGAGATAACCCCCGATTTCGTTTTGCGCCGTCGCCGACCGGTGCGCTGCACATCGGCGGCGCGCGGACCGCACTCTACAACTGGCTTGCCGCCCGCCACGCGCCGGAGGGCCGGCTGGTGCTGCGGATCGAGGACACCGACCGCGAGCGCTCGACGCCTGAGAACGTCGACCAGATCCTCGACGCGATGGAGTGGCTCGGCCTCACCTACGACGAGGGGCCGATCTCCCAGGCCGCCCGCGCCGACCGCCACGCCGCGGCCCTGGAGCAGCTGCTTTCGTCGGGGGCCGCCTACCGCGACTCCGCCACCGCCAAGGACGTCGAGGCCTGGAAGGCCAAGCACGGCGCCGGCCGCGGCTACCGTGGCGTGCCGACCGACGAGCCCGGCGCCGCCGTCCGCCTCCGCGTCCCCGACGAGGGCGAGACGATCGTCGACGACCTGATCCACGGCCCGGTCGCCTTCCCGAACGCCGCCTACGACGACTTCGTCATCGCCCGCGGCGACGGCTCGGTCCTCTACAACTTCGCGGTCGCCGTCGACGACGCCGAGATGGGGATCACCGAGGTGGTCCGCGGCGACGACCACCTCTCCAACACGCCGAAGCAGCTCCTCGTGCTGCGCGCGCTCGGCCACGAGCCGCCCCGCTACGCCCACCTGCCGCTGCTCCACGGTCCCGACGGCAAGAAGCTCTCCAAGCGCCACGGCGCCGCCTCCGTGCAGGAGCTGCGCGACGCCGGCTACCTGCCGGCCGCCGTCCGCAACTACCTGGCGCTGCTCGGCTGGGGGACCGACGACGACACGACGCTGATGTCGACGGAGGAGCTGATCCGCCGCTTCGACGTCGCCGACGTCGGCAAGGCGGCGGCGATCTTCGACGAGAAGAAGCTGCGCTGGCTGAACGGCCGCTTCATGCGCGAGATGCCGCTCGACGAATACACGCTGGCGGTCGCCAAGCACCTCGGCCGCGAGCCCGACGAGCGCCTGCGCGAGGCCTGCGCGATCACCCAGGACAAAGCCCAGACGCTGGAGGAGGTCTGGCCGCTGATCCGCTTCCTCTACGAGCCGCCGGTCGACGACGAGAAGGCCTGGGCCAAGGTGATGAAAGCCGGGACGCGGGAGATGCTCGAGGCGTCGGCGGCGGCGCTCGCCGCGGTCGAGCCCTACACGCCGGAGGCGATCGAGGGCGCGCTCGAACCGCTGCTGGATCGCTTCGACGTCAAGCCCGGGCGCCTCTACCAGCCGCTGCGGGTGGCGATCACCGGCACCTCGGTGTCGCCGGGGATCTTCGAGTCGCTGGCGGCGCTGGGGCGCGAGGAGACGCTCGAGCGCGTGCGCGACGCCGCCCGGCGCGCCCCCTGACCCGGTTCGCGGCCCCGATACGCACGAATGCGGCGCCTTCGTACCGAATAGAGGGGCTTTCGCCGCTAAACCTCCGCGCGGCATCTGCCGATGCTGTGCGGGATGGCAACCACCACCACCCAGTCGACCGGTCGCGCCCCGGTCGCCGACCTCTCGTCCAAAGCAAGTGGCCGCGGCGCCCCGGCACCGGGCAGCCGCCTCGCCGATGCCTTCGAGGCCGTCGAGCGCTTCCCCGTCCTGATCGAGTCGCGCGAGCGCGTGATCGCCGCGTCGACCGCCGAGACGGCCCGCGTCGGCGAGCTGGTGGAAGCGGTGGAGGCCGACGTCGCCCTGGCGATCTCGGTCCTGCGCTTCGCCAACCGCGGCGGCATGACCGCCGGCGGCGTCGCCGGCATCCCCGACGCGGTCGACGTGCTGAAGCCCTCCGGCGTCCTCGCGATCGCCGGGACCGCGCCGAGCTTCGACTTCTTCGAGCCGAGCGGCGGCTGGGAGCTGAAGCCGGAGCGCTTCCGCGTCCACGCCCTGGCGACGCAGCGCGCCGCCGACCAGCTCGGCCGCGCGATCGGCTGGCCCGAACGCGACGAGCTCGCCGCCGCGGCGCTGCTCCACGACGTCGGCCGCCTCGTCATCTCCCGCCTGCACCCGGGTAACAAGGTCTACTTCGACGCCGCCTCGCGCACCCCCGAGCAGCGCCTCCGCGACGAACGCGAGCAGCTCGGCATCGACCACGCCTTGGTCGGCGGCGTCCTCGCCCGCCGCTGGAACCTCCCCCAACGCCTCGCGGTCGCGATCGAGCGCCACCACGCCGAGGACGCCGACGGCCTCGCCGCGATGGTCTCCGCCGCCGACATGGTCGCCCACTACACCAACGGCGAGGCCATCTCCCCCGACCGCCTCATGGCCGGCTGCGAGCGCATCGGCCTCGGCCCCGAGGCCCTCCGCGACCTCCTCTACGAGCTCCCCCTGGCGACCGCCGAAGCCGGCCGCATCTCCGAGCCCTGCCCCCTCTCCGCCCGCGAGCTCGACGTCCTCCGCCACCTCTCCGAAGGCAGGGTATACAAGCAGATCGCCACCGAGATGCACCTCTCGGTCTCCACGATCCGCACCCACCTCCACAACGTCTACGGCAAGATCGCCGCCGTCGACCGCGCCCAGGCCGTCCTGATGGCACGGGACCGGGGCTGGATCTAGTCCCGGGCGCGCGCGGCGGATCGCGTGGGGGCCGGGGGCGGCGAGGGACGGCCGAGGGACGCGGCCCTCTCGGCCACGACCCGGGTCGGCTGTGGCCGTGGCCGAGTGGGCCGGGTGTTCGGGGAGAGCGTGAGGGGACCGAGGTGAGGCGTCGTCACGAAGACGCCGTGAACTCCACACTTCCTCCCGTCTTCCTCATGCCTTCCCACCACTCAGGGGTTTGCTGTGGAGCGAAACCTTCCCAATGAGGCGGTAA
>DASZUW010000480.1:0-2557 GCA_035547475.1 Solirubrobacterales bacterium | reverse complement strand
CGGCGGCGCGGCGCCGGGGCGCGGGCTCTCGGCGCCGGCGCCGGCGCCGAGAGCCCGCGCCCCGGCGCCGCGCCGCCGTCCCAGCGCGTAGCGCACGTTGGCGGCGATCGCCAGCGGCATCCCGGTCGCCATCATCCGCGTCACGCCGATCTGCCGCGTGCCGAAGGCGTCGAAGACCGCCGCCGCCCGTGGGTCGCGCGCCGCGCCGGAGAAGAGGAGCCGCTCCGGCGGCTGCATCTTCCGGCCGGTCGAGTAGTCGTGGATCATGAAGGCGTGGCCGTTCAGCCGCCGCGCGTGCTTGCGGCGGTAGCGGCGCAGGGCGCCTTCGAGCTCCGCTTCTCCCCGCAGCGCCGGCGCCACCGAGTCGGCCAGCCATTCGGCCGTCTGGAAGGCCCAGCCGCAACCGATGCCGAAGAGCGGATCAGTGGCGAGCGCGGCGTCGCCGACCAGCGCCAGGCCCGGCATCGACGGTGTGCGGACCCGGTTCGTCATGTCGATCTTGCCGAGCACGCCATCGTCGGTCAGCGTCGCCGGGCGCAGCGAGGGCGCTTCCGGCGCCCGGTCGAAGTAGTCGCACATCGCCGCGATCGGGTCGGCTTTGAACGCCGGCAGCCGGTCCATCGTCGGCATCACGGCGCAGAAGGTGAGCCCGTCGTCGGTGGGGAACGCCGCCGCCCAGTCGGGATCCATCATCCACACCGAGGCGTCGGGCGAGTGCCGCAGCTCGATCCCCTCGAAGTAGCCGCCGTAGGCGAAGCGCCCGTGCGGGTGGGTCTTCTCCTTGACCCCGGCGAGGGGGACGACGGAGGAGTCGCGGCCGTCGGCGCCGATCGTCAGCGGTGCCTCGAAGAGGGTCTCGACGCCCTCGCGGTCGCGCGCCACGACGCCGGCGACCTTGCCGCCGGCGCGACGCACCTCCTTCACGGTCTGGCCGAGCAGGACCTCGACGCCGGGCGTCGCCGCGGCGCGCTCGCGCAGCATCGGGTCGAGCTTCGATCGCCGCAGGTTGACCCCGCGGGCGGCCCGTTCCGGCGGCGCTTCGATCCACCCCCAGGGCACCCGCGCGTGGAAGCGGGGACGGACGGCGCCCGCCGCTTCCATCGGCCCGAGCAGCTCCAGCCGCTCCAGCGTCGGCACCGCCGAGGCCTGGATGAAGTGCGAGCACATCCGCTTGAAGCTCTCCGGGTCGGGGCTCTTCTCGACGACCGCGACGCGCGCGCCCGCCCGTCCCAGGAACATCGCCGTCGCGCAGCCCGCCAGGCTGCCGCCTACGATCACCGCGTCGTATGACCGCGTAGCCCCCTTGCCGTCCCGCTCGGATCCCGCCATCGTCGCCTCCCGCCAAGAGGTAGCTGGATAGTTCGTCTGGAACTATACGCCCCGAACCATGAAAAGCAAGCCGATCAAACTGACCTCGACCTCCTGCGCCCTGCTGGCGCTGCTCGACCGCTTCGGCGAACTGACCTCCTACGAGATCAAGGACGCGCTCGAGACCTCGATCGAGAACTTCTGGCCGGTCCCCCACACGACCGCCTACCAGGAGCCGGCGCGCCTGGCCTCCGGCGGCTACCTCACCGCGCGGCAGGAGAAGGGCGGGCGGCGACGCCGCCGTTACGCGCTCACCGACGCCGGGCGCGAGGCGCTGCGCGCCTGGGCCGACGACCCGGTGGCCGCGCCGCCGCAGCTCCGCGACGAGCTCCTCCTCAAAATCTTCGCCGGCGCCGATCCGGAGCCGCTCGTCACCGCCCGCATCGACTGGTACCGCCAGAAGATCGAGGAGTACGAGGGCTACCTCGCCGCGGTCAAACTGGCGCCCGGCTGGGACGGCCCCGCCCGCACCCTCCGCGGCGGCATCAAGTACAACCGCAAGATGATCGAGGTCTTCGAGGAGTTGCGGGCGGAGGAGAAGGACCGCTAGCCGGCCCGCCGAAAACGGAGAGGATGCGGATCGACCTCTCCGACCTGAACCGCCTCACCACCTTCGCCGGCGCCCTCGACCGGCTCTTCTGGTGCCTGATGGCGCTCGGCTTCCTCACCGCCATCTTCGGCTCCGCCGGCACCGGCCTCTTCGTCCTCATCCTCGGCGCCGCCGCCTTCGTCGCCCGCGCCGGCCTCGAAGACTTCGTCCGCTCCCGCGAGGAAGCGCAGCCCGCCGCACCCGAGCCGAAGCTCGACTCGACCCACACGCCCGAGCCCGCCCCAGCCCCCGAATTCACGGTCTACCGCGCACCGCGCCGCCTGCGGCGACCGAAATCGGCCATCTGACACGTCGCTCGAGCGGGAGTCGCAAGCTGGCGCGCGGGGGATTGGCGGGGGCCGGGCGAAGGACGAGCGGGGGACGCGGCCCTCTCGGCCACGACCCGGGTCGGCTGTGGCCGTGGCCGAGAGGGCCGGGTCCGCGGGGAGCGAGGAGGGACCGAGGCGGGCGGGTGACGCGGGGAGCGACCGATGGCTCACGAGAGCGTCACCGAGGTGAGGCGTCGTGACGAAGACGCCGGGAACTCCACCCTTCCTCCCGTCTTTCTCATGCCCTCCAACCACTCAGGACCTTGCCGTG
>DASZUW010000479.1:0-3549 GCA_035547475.1 Solirubrobacterales bacterium | reverse complement strand
TGCGTGGGAGCTTCTACGAGGACACGGGCGCCTTCCGTGAGATGCTCGTCACCCATCTGTTCCAAGTCCTCGGCTTCGTCGCGATGGAGCCGCCGACCTCGCTGGAGCCGAAGCCGCTCGGGCTCGAGCGGGAGAAGGTCTTCGACTCGATGCTGCCGCTGCGGCCGGAGGACGTCGTCCGCGGCCAGTACGTCGGCTACCGCGAAGAGGAGGGGGTGGACCCGGACTCCGACACCGAGACCTTCATCGCGGTGAAGGCCTTCATCGACAACTGGCGCTGGGAGGGGGTGCCGTTCTACCTGCGCTCCGGCAAGCGGATGGCGGAGAGCCACCACGTCCTGACGATCGCTTTCAAGCAGCCGCCGCGCCGCATGTTCCCGCTCGATCAGAACCTGATCCCGGAGGGCTTCGGCCGCGACCACCTCACCTTCGAGCTCGGCGAGCCCGGCTCGATCTCGACCTCCTTCCTGGCCAAGGTGCCGGGGGCCACGATGCAGCTGGGCGAAGCCCACATGAAGTTCACCTACGCCGAAGCCTTCGGCAACAACTCGGCCGCCCTCGACCCCTACGAGCGCCTCATCCACGACGCGATGAACGGCGACCGCACCCTCTTCACCAGCTCCGCCGCGATCGAGCGCCTCTGGGAAATCTCCGAGCCGGTCCTCGAGAACCCGCCCCCCGCGATCCCCTACTGGCGCGGCAGCTGGGGCCCCCGCGAGATCGACCAGCTGATCGCCCCGCGCCGCTGGCACCTGCCGAGCGACCACGTGTAGGCGCGGGGGACCGGGAGTGGGCGTAACTGGGCTCGAACCAGTGACCTCCAGCTTGTCGAGCTGGCGCTCTCCCAACTGAGCTATACGCCCGGGGCGCCGGAATGTAGCAGCGCGGCCGGGCCGGCGAAGGCACGTGACGTTTCGGCGCCTGACCTACTCGATTTCGAGGTTCTTCCCTGGAGACTGCAACTTTCTGGGGTAGAAGGGGTTTCTAGGTCCGTCGTCGAAAACACGGCGGCCGCAACTTCAAGGTTTGAGGACCGACGAGCCAGCGACGTCGCAGTCGCTGGTGGTACGTCCTTCGGAAACAGGGGGCCCCGCAAGGGGCCCTTTTCCGTGCCACGGCCCAAGCCGAGGGCGTAGTTCACGAATTCCGCAGGCGCGGTCGCCATAATCGCCCCCGTGAACTCGACCGAGACGCCGGGCGGGTCGGGGATTCCGGCCGGCTGGTACGACGATCCGAGCGGAGAAGGGCTGCGCTGGTGGGACGGCGAGCAGTGGACCGAGCACGTCCATACCGCCGAGAGCGCCGCGGCTGCTGCCGGCGCCGCCTCCGGCGAGGGCCCGCGCGAAGGCAAACCGCCGCGCGACCTGGTGAAGCTGCGCGAATCGATCCGCGCTCGCGGCGCCAAAGGCGTCGGCATGGTCCTCGGCGCGATCGTGGTGGTGATCGTCGTGATCGCGCTGCTGGTGTCCGGCGGCTCCGACAACTCGAGCGGTGGGCAGCCGGGGGGCGCCGTGCCGGGCGCCGGGAAGCTCAGCCCGGCGGGGGCGAGGGCCCAGCGGCAGCTGCGGCGGATCGACCGGCAACTGCAGAAGAAGAGCCTCTCCAAGGCGCAGCGCAAGAAACTCCAGCGGCAGCTGAAAAGGCTGGAGAAAAGCGTCGGCAAAGCCGCGCGTGAACAGGTCAAGGCAGCCGAGGCTGCCGCCAAGGAAGCGCTGAAGAAAGCGCAGGAATGAGCGGGGCGGCCCGCGGCCGCCCTCGTCACTCCACGCGGCTCCGGCCCGGCGTCGCCGCTCAGGCGCTGACGCTCAGCGTCACCTGGGTCAGGCGGATCGAGTTCCCGGACGGATCGCGGAAGCCCGCGTCGATCCCGTAGGGCCGCTCCTCCGGCGCTTCGGAGAACTCGACCCCGCGGGCGACGAGCGCCTCGTAGTCGGCCTGGCAGTCCTCCGTGGTGAGGAAGACCGTGCCCGCGAAGCCCTTCGCCGCGAGGTCGCGGATCTGCTCCTGGGTCGCCGGGTCGAGCATCGGTTCGCCCGGGATCGCCATCAGCACGATCGAGACGTCCTCCTGCCCCGGCGGGCTCACCGTCAGCCAGCGGAAGTCGCCCATCTCGGGCAGGGTCACGTCGGCGCGCACCTCGAAGCCGACCTTCTCGGTCCAGAACTTCAGCGCCTCCTCCTGGTCGTGGACCCACAGTTGCGCGTTGGCAATCTTCATCTCGTCCTCCTGGTTCGTTCGAAATCGACTGTTGGTCGACTCTAGGAACCGGCCCGCCGGCTGTCTTCTCGAAACGTGCGCTTTCGCGGTCGGCCGTAGGCGCGGACGACGCAGCCCGGGAGGACGGCGAGGGCGGAGGCGGGCGGGAACGATGCGCGGTACTCCGTCGGCGTCTTGCCGAAGTTTCGTTTGAAGCTCGTCGTGAAGGAGCCAACGCTGGTCAGGCCGACGTCGAGGCAGATCTCGGCCACCGACCGGTCGGTGTTGCGCAGCAGCGCCGCGGCGCGCTCCAGCCGGCGCGTCAGCAGGTAAGAGTGCGGGGACTCGCCGAACGCGCGCCGGAACTCGCGGCTGAAGTGCGCCCGGGAGAGTCCCGCCGCCGCGGCCATCTGCTCGACCCCGAGCGGCTCCGCGTAGCGCCGGTCGACCAGGTCCTTGGCGCGCAGCAGGTGGCGGGCGGGCGGGGCGAACGCCATCATCTTCAGAGTCTAGGCTCGCGGGTTCGTGATCGGGACCTACGCAGCCGCCCTCGCCGTGTGCGTCGCCTCGTTGGCCATCGGGCAGGCGGTGATCGTCGTCTGCGGGCGCCGGCGCTGGTCGTGGACCGCGGCGCCGGTGGGCCTGGCGATCCTCTGCGCGGTCTGCTGGGCGACCGTGCGACTGCCCGGGCACGGCTCGATCTCGGCGATCGTCGTCCTCCTCATGCTCGCCGCCTCGCTCGCCTACCTGCAGGGGCGCGGGGCCTGGCGCGAGCCCTTCGCCCAGGGCTGGCCGGTCTTCGTCCTCGCCGCGCTCGGCGCCTCGCTGCCGTTCGTCGTCGAAGGCCACTTCGGCATCCTCGGCACCAGCTTCAACCCCGACATGTCCCAGCACCTCCTGGCCGCCGACCAGCTCGCGCACGGCCACTCCGGTCAGCTGATCCGCCAGGGCTACCCGCTCGGCCCGCACTCGATCGTCGTCGCCCTGAACAAGGGCCTCGACATCAACCTGGTCCACGGCTTCAGCGGGTTGACGGTGGCCGTGGCCGTGCTCGCGCCGCTGAGCGCGATCGCCGCCTTCCGCGATCTGCGCGCGCTGCCGCGCACCGCCGCCGCGCTCCTCGTCGGTCTCTCCTACGTCTTCGCCTCCTACTTCGCCCAGGGCGCGTTCAAGGAGATCATGCTGGCGTTCTTCCTCCTCGGCTTCGTGCTCTTTCTGCGCGAGAGCGCGCGCGAGCCGAGCGCCTCGCCGCTGCGCTTCACCCCGGCGGCGCTGATCGCGGTCGGCGCCGTCTACACCTACAGCTTCCCGGGGCTGCTGTGGCTGTTGGGGACCGCCGTGGTCTGGGCCTTG
>DASZUW010000478.1:0-3955 GCA_035547475.1 Solirubrobacterales bacterium | reverse complement strand
CAGCCGGATCTTCGCCTCCGAGCCGAGCGCGGCCCGCACCGCCTCCACCTGCGCGACGTCGTCCCCGGCGCCGACCTTCAGCTTGAAGGTCCCGAACCCCGCCTTCGCCCAACGCGCCGCCTCGGCCACGACCGCGGCGGGCGGACCGCTCACCAGCGTCGCGTTGCAGCGCACCGGCGCGTGCTCGCCCTTCGTCCCGCGCCGCTTCTCGGTGAGGTCGAGGAGCGCGGTCGAGACCGCGCAGCGGGCCGGGAGGGAGAGGCGCTCGTCGGCCAGGGCGCGCCGCGGGTCCTCGACCGCCCGGAGCTCCCGCACGACGGCCTCGATCCCGACCCCGCCGCGCAGCGACAGCGGCACCGCTTCGCCCAGCCCCTCGACGCCGTCCTCGTCCCGGATCCGCAGCAGCACCATCTCGCGCCGGGTCAGCCGCCCCCGCGCGGTCACGTACGGCTCCTTGAACGGGAGCCAGTACGGGATGACCTCCACGGTCATGGGACCGCGATCAGCAGGCCGACCGTGACCAACAGGCTGTAGACCGCGAGCAGGCCGCCGGTCGCGGCCAGGCATTTGTTCAGCGCCGGGCCGTCGGTGCGGGTTTCCAGGACGCGGATCGGTTTCACCGCCAGCGGCAGCGCGGCGAGCCCCAGCAGCGGCCACCATTGGCATTCGCCCGCCCAGATCGTGAACGGCAGGAGGACGAAGGCACCGACCACCAGCACCTTGTACACGTTGACCGCGTTCGCGCGCCCCATCCGCACCGCCGAGGTGTTCTTGCCCGCGCGCCGGTCGGTCTCCAGGTCGCGCACGTTGTTGACGACGAGGATCGCGGTCGAGAGGAAGCCGACCGCGATCGAGAGCCCGAGCGGCAGCGTCGCCAGTTCTTCGGTCTGCACGTAGAAGCTGCCGTTCACGGCGACGAGGCCGAAGAAGAGGAAGACGAAGACCTCGCCCAGGCCCGCGTACCCATAGGGGCGGGGGCCGCCGGTGTAGAGGACGCCCGCGGCGATCGAGGCGGCGCCGACGACGAGGATGATCCAGCCCGCGACCGCCGCCAGGTAGATGCCGCAGGCGACCGCGACGCCGAAGGCGACCCAGGTCGCGAAGAGGACGCGGCGCGGGGTGACGAGGCCGGCGGAGGTGACGCGCACCGGCCCGAGCCGGTCGGCGGTGTCGGCGCCGCGCCGCGCGTCGGAATAGTCGTTGGCCAGGTTGGTGCCGATCTGGATGAAGATCGAGCCGACCAGGGCGGCGACGAAGGCGGCCCAGCGCGGCAGGTGCCCGGCGAGTTGCCAGGCCGCCGCGGTCCCCACGAGTACCGGCGCGATCGCCGCGGGCAAGGTTCGCGGCCGCGCCGCCTGGACCCAGATCACCGGGCCTGCCGCCGGTCGCGTTTGTGCATGATGGGGACGATATGAGAATCGACGACTGGCTCGCTCAGCGGGCGCAGAGCTGCCCCGAGCGGTGCGCGCTGATCGCCGACGGCGTCGCGGTCACCTACGCCGAGCTGGAGGCGGAAGCGACCTGGGTGGCGCGCCGGCTCGCCGCCCACGGGGTGTGGCGCGGCTCGACCGCGGCGCTGACCATGCACCCGCGGCGCGAGCAGGTCGTCCTCGCCCACGCGCTGATGAAGGTCGGCGCGGCGCTCCTGCCGCTCAACCCGCGCCTCACCGCGGCCGAGCGCGCCCGCGTCGTCGCCGAGGTCGAACCGATGGTCGACCTCGACGACCCCGGCCTCCTCACCCAGACCGAGGCCGACCTGCCGCTGCTCGGCGAGCACGACACCGACGACATCTGCGCCTACGTCCTCAGCTCCGGCTCGACCGGCACGCCGAAGCCGATCGGCCTCACCTACGGCAACTTCCTCTGGAGCGCGATGGGGGGCGCCTTCAACATCGGCGTCGACCCCGCCGACCGCTGGCTCTGCTGCCTGCCGCTCAGCCACATCGCCGGGCTCTCGATCGTCGTCCGCTCGGCCATCTACGGCACCACGGCGGTCGTCCACGACGGCTTCGACGTCGACCGGGTCGCCCAAGCCTTGGCCGAGGAGCGGATCACCGTGATCTCGCTCGTGACCACGATGCTCAAGCGGCTGCTCGACGCGGGCGCCGACCTCTCCGGCCCGCGGGCGATCCTCGTCGGCGGCGGGCCAGTCCCGGCCACCATGTTGGGCGAAGCGCTCGAGCGCGGCGCCACCGTCGTCCAGACCTACGGCCTCACCGAGACCTGCTCCCAGGTGACGACCCTCGCCCCCGAGGACGCGCTGCGCAAGCTCGGCTCCGCCGGGCGCCCGCTCCTCTCCAGCCACGTCCGCATCCGCGACGGCGAGATCCTCGTCCAGGGCCCGACCGTCGCCCCCGGTCGCTGCGACGAGTCCGGCTGGCTCCACACCGGCGACCTCGGCTACATCGACGACGAAGGCTTCCTCTACGTCCAGGACCGCATCGACGACATGATCGTCACCGGCGGCGAGAACGTCGTCCCCGCCGAGGTCGAGGAGGTCCTCCTCCGACACCCGGCCGTCGCCGACGCCGCGGTCGTCGGCCGCGAGGACCCAGAGTGGCAGCAAGCCGTCACCGCCGTGGTCGTCCTCAAGTCCGACGCCGAGGTCACCCCCGACGACCTCCGCCACCACTGCGCCGCGACCCTGGCGGGCTACAAGGTCCCGAAGCGCGTGGAGCTGGCCTCGGCGCTGCCGCGGACGCCGTCGGGGAAGTTGATGCGCAGGGCGCTGCGGTAGGCGCGCCCAGCGGCCCGCGCCTGCCCCGGCTCGCGCCGGGGTCGCCGAAAGGACGGCGAAGGGGATGGCGAGGGCCGGGTGATCGGGGAGAGGGCGGTGGGACCGCCACGGATCCAACGGTCACGGACGCGCTGCACGAGTTGACCGTGCTCTGGCAGGCCCAACTCGTGCAGCGCGGTTTCGGGCCGTCTTCCGGGGCCCGAAAGGAGGCAGAAGGGTCCGGAAAGCGTGACGTTCCCGGCGTCTTCGTCACGCACCGGACCCGGCCCGGGGGCAGGTGTGGCATCCCTCGGACGGAACCCCGACGTAAGTCCGACTTGGCTTCGTCCCTGTGCCGGCCCTCCCCACGAAGGCCGCACGTCCTGGGCGCCTCATGGGGGTCACAGCCTGCCAGGACCCCCATGAGGCCAGGACACCCGCCAACACCGCGCAGTGGTGTGGACGGCCGGCGGCCCGCAGCGGTGCGGACGCCCCGAAGCCGCGCTCCGCTAGCCTGCTCGCCCATGCGAACCGACGACATCTTCTACGACAAAGACGCTGACCTCTCCAACCTCTCGGGGAAGACCGTCGCCATCCTCGGCTACGGCTCCCAGGGCCACGCCCACGCCTTGAACCTCAAGGACTCCGGCGTCCAGGTCGTCGTCGGGTTGCGCCCCGACTCCGCGAGCCGGGCGAAGGCCGAAGAGCACGGGCTCGAGGTGCTGGACATCGCCGCGGCCGCCAAACGGGGCGACGTGGTGATGATCCTGCTGCCCGACGAGAAGCAGGGGCAGCTCTGGCGCGAGGAGATCGGCGCCGGGATCGAGCCGGGCAACCTGCTGCTGTTCGCCCACGGCTTCGCCATCCACTTCGGCGAGATCGAGCCGCCCGCGGGGGTCGACGTCGGCATGGTGGCGCCGAAGGGGCCCGGCCACCTGGTCCGCCGCCAGTACGAGGAAGGCAACGGCGTGCCGTGTCTGATGTCGGTGCACCAGGATGCCTCCGGGACCGCGCACGACGTCGTCCTCGCCTACGCGTCGGGGATCGGCGGCGGCCGCGCCGCGGTGATCGAGACGACCTTCAAAGACGAGTGCGAGACCGACCTCTTCGGCGAGCAGGCGGTCCTCTGCGGCGGCGCCTCGGAGCTCGTCAAGGCGGGCTTCGAGACCCTGGTCGAGGCCGGCTACGACCCGCGCCTCGCCTACTTCGAGTGCCTCCACGAGCTGAAGCTGATCGCCG
>DASZUW010000477.1:0-4261 GCA_035547475.1 Solirubrobacterales bacterium | reverse complement strand
CGGTGCTGGCCGACCGTGGCTGGACGGCCGGCGCCGTCGACCTGCCGAGCGCCGGTTCCATGGCCGGGGTCACGGCCGACGGCGAGGCGTTGCGAGCGCGACTCGACGCAACGCCTGCGCCAAAGGTCGTGGTCGGCCACTCCTACGGCGGCACGGTCATCACCCAGGCGGGCGCCCACGACACCGTGGTCGGCCTCGCCTACATCTGCGCCGCGCGACCGGACGTCGGCGACGTCGTCTGGAGGGATCCCCACTCGCCCGACGAGGTTCCCTACTGGATCCGGGTCGATGACGAGGAGGGGGCCTGCTTCGCGGAGGACTCGCGGAAGATCCTCTACAACGACTGCTCCGAGGAGATCGTCGCCGCCGCCCAGGCGCGCCTCCGTGGCCAGTCGCTCGCCTCCTTCCTCGAACCGGTCACCGCCGCCGCCTGGCGCGAGCGTCCCTACGCCTACCTGATCTGCGAGATCGACAACTGCGTCCCCGCCGAAGCCCAGGAGGAGCTCGCCGAGGGCGCCGGCCACATCGAGCGCCTCGAGGCGAGCCACTCACCCTTCATGTCCCGCCCCGCCGACGTCGAGGCATTCCTCCGCCGCGCGCTCTCCTCTTTCTGAGTGTTCGGAACGCGCGAGGTTTTCTTTGACCGCCCGCCCGACTGTCTGACATACTGGGCCGATGAGCACTCCTGAGTCCGATGTCGGCTCGCTACGCGTAGGGCGCGTCGCCGCGCCGCTGCGCGAGCAGGTGACCGACGTGCTGCGCGAGGCCATCCTCGACTTCCGCCTGCGCCCCGGCGAACGGCTGGTGGAGCGGGACCTGATCGAGAAAACCGGGGTCTCGCGGGCGACGATCCGCGAGGTGCTGCGCCAGCTGACGGCCGAGGGGCTGGTGACCGTGATCCCGCAGCGCGGCGCCGTCGTCGTCGAGCTGACCCGCAAGGAGGCCGCCGACCTCTACGAGGTGCGGACGATGCTCGAGGGGCTCGCCGCGCGGCTCTTCGCCGAACGGGCGAGCGACGAGCAGGTCAAGGAACTGCGCGAGCAGGTGGACGTGCTGCACTCCGCCTTCGAGGAGCGCGACTCCGCCGACCAGAGGATCCAGACCATGCTCGACGTGAAGGACCGCTACTACGACGTCTTCCTCGCCGGCTGCGGCAACGACCAGATCCGCAGCATCCACGAGGGGCTGCAGGCGCGGGTCCGGCTGATGCGAGCGACCTCGCTCGGCCAGCCCGACCGGCCCGCGCAGACGCTGAGCGAGATCGACGCGGTCGTCGCCGCGATCGAGGCGCGCGACCCCGAGGCGGCCGAAAAGGCGGCGCAGACGCACGTCGAACGGGCCGCCGAACAGGGCCTCGAAGGGCTGATGCAGCACTCCGAGGACGGCGCCCCGTCCTCCGCCTCCTAGAGCGGGCGGGCCAGCAGGCGCACGGGGGCGCCGTCGGCGCCGACCACCGGGATCGGCGCCGCCATCACCTCGACCCGCCGCCGCGCCAGCGCGCCCATGTTGCAGGCGTTCTCGAGCACGAGGACGCCCGCCGCCATCAGCGCGTTGTGGACGGGCCAGGTGAACTCGCCCTCGCGTACCTTCTCCGGCATCTCCGGCGTGATCAGGTCCATGCCGAGCAGGCCGATGCGCCGCTCGAGCAGCCACCCGACCGCCGAGGCGGCGAGGTAGGGGTGCTCGAAGTAGGCCGGGGTCTCCTGGCGCTCTTCCCAGCCGGTGCGCAGGAGGACGATGTCGCCGGGGCGCGGCTCGGGCCCGCCCGCGGCCAGGTCCGCCGCCGCGAGCGGCGCGTTCGCCTCGCCGGGCACGTCGAGGACGACGCCGGGGCCGGTCACCCGCTCGAGCGCCACCGCGTCGATCGACTCGCCGCCGGCGACGAAGTGGCTTGGTGCGTCCAGGTGGGTGCCGACGTGGGAGGAGAGCGTCATCTCCGACATCGCGAAGGGGTGCTCCGCCAGGTTCATCACCGACCGCAGGGCGGGCGCCGTCGCGCGCCCGGCCCGGTCGGACCCCTCGTGCAGGGGCCGGGTGAGGTCGGTCCAGGGGCCCCCGGCCATCAGCGGTCCTGGTAGCGCAGCTCCACTCCCCAATCTTCCTCGGTCAGTTTGGCGACGGCCTCGGAGTGCTCCGACCCCCAGCCCTTGTCCTGGGCTTCGTGGTACTTGCGCAGCGAGAGGTCGAGGAACTCGGCCTTCGAGCCCGCCTCCTCGGCGAGCGAGTTGGCCAGCTCCAGGTCCTTGACCGCGAGGTCGAGGAAGAAGCCCGGTTTGAAGTTGCCGGCGAGGATGTAGCGGGGGAAGGACTCGGTGAGCCGCCAGGAGGAGCCGGAGCTCTTGCCGATCACCGCGGCCAGGGTGTCCAGCTTGACGCCCCACTTGACGCCCATCGCCAGCGCCTCGCCGAGCAGCGCGCTCTCGGTCAGCGAGACGAAGTTGTTCACGACCTTGGTGACGGTCCCGGCGCCGCTCGCGCCGCAGTAGACGACGTTGTCGCTCATCGCCTCGAGCGCCGGGCGCAGCTTCTCGGCCACCTCCTCGTCGCCGCCGACCATCAGGCTGAGCCGGCGCGATTCCGCCCCGTGCATGCCGCCCGACATCGCCGCGTCGATCACGCTGACCCCGCGCTCCTTGCCCGCCGCGTAGATCTCGCGCGTCAGGTCCGGGTTGTTGGTGGTGAGGTCGACGTAGACGGAGCCGGGTTTCGCGTTCGCGATCACGCCGTCCTCGCCGAGCGCCACGGCGCGCACCTGCGGCGGCCCGGGCAGCGCGGTGAAGAGGACGTCGACCGCGCCCGCCAGCGCGGCGACGCTGTCGGACTCCGCCGCGCCTTTGTCGGTGAGGACCTTGACCGCCTCGGGGTCGAGGTCGAAGACGGTCAGGTCGTAGCCCGCCGCGAGCAGGTGGCCCGCCATGTGCCGGCCCATGTTGCCGAGCCCGACGAACCCCATCTTCTGCGTGTCACTCATGTCCCTTCCCTTTCTCCGCCTCGAGGCGGAACGGCAGCTTCGCCCCCTTGGCGATGAACTCGTAGCCGACGAAGCGCTCCATGCCGCGGCGCGCGTTCTCCACCAGGTAGACGCCGTCGACCGCATTCTCCGGACTGAGGACGAGGCTCGCGAGGTTGACGTCGGGTCCCATCAGCCGCAGCAGGCGCCCGGCAAGGTCCGGCTTGCGCGGGCCCGCCTCGAAGGTGAGGACCTCGTGGCCGAGGCGCTCGGCGAGCTCCAGCAGCGCCTCCGGTTCGGACTCGATCAGGATGTCGATCTCGGCCCGCTCGATCTGCACGAACTTGGCGCCCGCGTCGATCGCCCGCCTGCAGCCGGCGACCGCGTCGTCGACGTCGAACTTCACGTCGTCGGGGTACTTGCGCCCGTACTCGAAGAAGACCTCGATGCCCTTGGCGGCCGCGTCGGAGATATGGCCGAGCAGCTGCTCTTCGGGCGGCTCGATCAGGTTGACCGAGACCTCCAGCGCGCTCACCCCCATCTCCTTGACCGCGTCGAAGTACTGGTCGGTCTTGCCCTGGATGAAGGCGACCTCGTACAGCGGCCCGCCGATCTCCAACACAACGTCGTGCTTCGCGCACACCTCCGCCTTCTCGCGCAGCCACTCCGGCGGGAAGATCGCGGCGCCCGCGCGCCCGACCCGGATCACGTCGAGGAACTCGCCGACCACCGCGAGCGCGTCGGCCGTGGCGGCCACCCCGACCCCGTCGTCGAGGCAGAGGTTCATCCCGGTGCGCCGCGGCTTCGGCCGCGCGGGCGGCAGTTCGAGGCAGGCGGCGATCGGGTTGTCGCTCACCGCGACGCCCCCACCGGCTCGCCGACCGTGTGGGCGACGATCGCGTGCGGCTCGATCTCCGCCGTGGTCAGCTCGGCGCCGAAGCCGGGCGCGTCGTGGAGCGCCGAGAAGCCGTCGGCGAAGTCGACGATCGGCGCGTCGAAGAGCTGGTCGGCCTCGACCGCTTCGAGGCCCATGATGAACTCGGCGGCGAAGGCGTGGTTGTGGAGGCTGACGCAGAGGTGCGCCGCGGCGGCCGCCTCGAGCTGGCTGCCCTGCGCGGTGCCGCCGACGTTGACGCTGATCCCGGCCGCCGCGGCGACCTGGGCGACGCGCTGCGCCCCGGTGATGCCGCCGTTCTTGTAGAGCTTCAGCACCGCGGTGTCGCAGGCGCCGGCGCGGGCGAGCCGCATCACGTCGTCGCTGGTGAAGACGCTCTCGTCGACGAAGATCGGCACGTCGAGCTTCGCCCGCAG
>DASZUW010000476.1:0-2385 GCA_035547475.1 Solirubrobacterales bacterium | reverse complement strand
CTTCCCGCACCGCCGCGGCGATCGCCGCCGCCACCTCGCGCGCGGAGAAGGTCCCCTTGAAGCCGTCCGGGCAGACGATCGCCTTCGCCATCGCCCGCCGGCCCCCGCGCCTCGTCAGCCGGCGACGGGTTCGGCGTAGCGCGCCACGGTGAAGGCGATCAGCATCGGCACGTGGAGCGCGTAGACGAGGAGGGAGAGGGTGAGGACGATCAGCGGCCCGCCTGAGAGGCCGTTGCGCACGAAGGCGTACTCGATCAGGCCGGCGGTGATCGCGTAGGCGAGGAGGGCCCAACGGCCGACCTGGAAGAACCGCCCCCAGGCGAAATCGTCGACGCGGGTGAGCGAGAGGAGGTTCGCCGCCAAGAGCAGGGCGGAGAGGGCGAGGAGGACGATCGCCGGGGCGAGCGGGACCGATTCGGGCAGGTGCGCGGCGAGGTAGATGCCGCCCGCGACGATCAGCGCGAGCGAGGTCATCCCGACCTGGGTCACCGGGGGCATGCGCCGCTCCTCCATCAGCCGCTCGCGATCTTGGTCATGATCACCAGCGTCGCGATCTGGAGGGCACCGAGGATGCCGGCGGTGTAGATGAACCGTTTCATCAGCCGTTCGATGATCGCCGGGTTCGGCCGCGGCTTCTTCAGCTCGAAGAGGACGGCGATGTTGGCCGGCTCCAGCAGACCCAGCGCGATCACCGCCATGCACCCGACCACGATGTAGCTGGCGACGATCCAGCCGTGGTGGTAGTAGCCGCTGTCGACGGTGCCGAGCAGGTGGCCCAGCTGCCAGCCGCCCGCCAGGGTCGCGGTGACGACCGTCGGCATGATCAGGACCATCTTCGGCATCAGGCGCGTGGTCATCTCGATCCGCGCCGGGACGGGGAGCCGCCCGAGGATCGGACCGAGCACGAAGCCGAGGAAGAGGTCGATGATCGTCCAGGCGGCGCCGAAGGCGACGTGGAAGAACTCGAGCGGCCAGAGTTCGTTGACGGCGATCGCGACGACCAGCCCCGCGAAGACGATCGCGACCGGGATCAGGCCCAGCCGCGGGACGATTTCGAAGTCGGGGATCGTGATCGCGCCGGGTGGGGCAGCCGCCCCCGCCTCCCCTGGCACCCGTGGTTCCGCCGTCGTCGCCATCGACGCGAGCCTACGCCCGCGAGGGCTCCTGGGCAAGGCCCGCGTCGAAGGTGGCGATCGCGCGTCGGCGCCGGTCCCGAGCGGCACCCCGCGCCTGTGAACCTCGTCACAGATCGTTCGGCACCTAAGGTTCGGCGCTAAACTATTAGGAGCCAAAACTTTAGGAGACGAAGGAAGTGATGTGTAGGTGAGCGAAGCGGTGCGGAACGCCGGCGGCAAGATCGAGGCGCACGTGTGGCGAATCGCCACGGTCGTCGTCCTCGGCACGATCATGTCGGTCCTCGACACGACCATCGTGAACGTCGCCCTCGACACGCTGGGGAGGGATCTGGACGCCACGGTCGACCAGATCCAGTGGGTGGTCACCGGCTACCTGCTCGCGCTTGCCGCCGTGATCCCGGTCAGCGGTTGGGCCGCGCGGCGCTTCTCCGGCCGCAGCGTCTACATCTTCTCGCTGGTGCTCTTCACCGCCGGCTCGGTGCTCTGCGGGCTCGCCCAGTCGACCGAGTCGCTGGTCGCCTTCCGCGTGATCCAGGGGATCGGCGGCGGCATGCTCGTGCCGACCGGGCAGATGATCCTCGTCCGCGCCGCCGGCCCGCGCAACCTGCCCAAGGTGATGAGCGCGATCGGCATCCCGATCGTCCTCGCCCCGATCTTCGGCCCGACCATCGGCGGCCTGCTGCTCGAGCACGTCTCCTGGCAGTCGATCTTCCTCGTCAACCTGCCGGTCGGCATCCTGACCTTGGTCGCCGCCCTGAAGCTGCTGCCCAAGGACCGTCCGGAGGGCGCCGAGCCGCTCGACTTCCTCGGCCTCGGCATCCTCTCGGTCGGTCTCGTCGGGATCACCTACGGGCTCGCCGAGACCGGTTCGGCCGGCACCCTGTTCGCGGGCTCGGTCCTGATCCCGCTGGCGATCGGCCTCGCCGGCGTCGCCGCCTTCGTCCTGCGCGCGCTGCGGGTGCCGAACCCGCTGCTGAACGTCCGCCTGTACAAGGACCGGGCGTTCGCCGCCGCCTCGATCACCACGTTCTGCCTGGGCGCCGCGCTCTTCGGCGCGATGGTCCTGATGCCGCTCTACTTCCAGACCGTCCGCGGCCAGGACGCCGTCGACACCGGCCTGCTGCTGATCCCGCAGGGGATCGGCGCGGCGGTCGCGATGGGGCTGTCGGGCCGGGCGACCGAAAGGTGGGGCGGCGGCATCACCGCGGCGCTCGGCACCGTCATCACGCTGGCGGCGACGATCCCCTTC
>DASZUW010000475.1:0-5297 GCA_035547475.1 Solirubrobacterales bacterium | reverse complement strand
CGTCGTGACGAAGACGCCGGGATCTCCACGCCTCGGTCCGTGTCGCACGACACGCACGCAGGCGCGGGCGACCTGGGTTACGCATGGGTTAACCCAGGTCGCCCGCACCTCCTGGGGCCCTCCATCCCGGCCCAGGATGTGACGGAAGGCCCAGAGAAGCGTGACGTCCCCGGCGCCTTCCCGGCGTCTTCGTCACGAGGCGACCCGGCACGGGCCGAGGTGTGGCGTCTCCCGCACGGGGATCCGACACGAGGCAGGCCGTCCGATCGGTCAGGGGTCTCCGTGTGGAGTTCTGGTCGCCCGGCGACCAGAACTCGACGCGCGTCGGGCTCGAGCGCCCGGGTGGACGGTCGACGCTTCCGTGGTTGGAGAACCGCGCATGACGCGGTTCTCCGACCACGCTGTCTCCTGACCGTCCGAATCCTCGCCTCCCCCACGCCGGGCCCCGCGTCCTGGGCGCCTCATGGGGGTCACAGCCTGCCAGGACCCCCATGAGGCGCCCAGGACCCCTTCCGCGCCCCGAAGTGGTGTGGAGGCCCGCCCCGTCCCCCACCCGCCCCTACCCTTCCACCGTGCGAAGAAGGGCCCTCTTCACCCAGGTCCTGGTCGTCAACGCCGTCCTGCTCGGGGCGGTGGCGATCGTCGCCGGAGCGATCGCCGGGCTCTCGACGCTGGAGGTCGTCGGCATCGCCGCGCTGGCGGTGGTCGCGGGCGCGGCCGCCAACGCGATCCTGCTGCGGCAGCGCTTCGCCCCGCTCGAGGATCTGATCGACGAGATGGAGCGGGTCGACCTCTCGCGCCCGGGCTCCCTTCTGCCCCGCTCCATCGACGGGGTCGGCGAGACCGAGGAGGTGGAGCGGATCGAGCTCGCCTTCCTGCGGATGATGCGGCGGCTGGAAGCGGAGCGGCGGCGGGCCGGGTCGGCGGCGCTGCACGCCCAGGAGGAGGAGCGGGCGCGCGTGGCGCGCGACCTCCACGACGAGGTGAACCAGTCCCTCACCGGCCTGCTGCTGCGGCTCGAGGCGGCGCGCTCGGCGGCGCCGCCGCAGCTCGAGCCGGAGCTCGCCGAGACCAAGGCGCTCGCCAACCAGGCGATGCGCGAGCTCCTCTCCCTCGCCCGGCAGCTGCGCCCGACGGCGCTCGACGACCTCGGGCTGGCGGCGGCGATCGAAGGCCTGGTCGAGCGCCTCGGCGAGGGCGAGATCGAGGGCACGGTGGAGGTCGACGGCGACTTCGCCGACCTCTCCGACGACGCCGGCCTGGTCGTCTACCGGGTCGCCCAGGAGGCACTCTCCAACGCCGCCCGTCACTCCGGCGCCGCCCACGTCGCGGTCACGCTGCGCCGCCACGCCGGGGGCGTGGAGCTGGTCGTC
Organism: Solirubrobacterales bacterium; assembly: GCA_035547475.1. Classification (GTDB taxonomy): domain Bacteria; phylum Actinomycetota; class Thermoleophilia; order Solirubrobacterales; family 70-9; genus VAYN01. The sequence continues at coordinate 3,924 of DASZUW010000475.1, read as the reverse complement.
GCCGACGACGGTCGCGGCTTCGCCTTCGCCGAGTCCGAGCGCGGCCTCGGCATCGGCGGCATGCGCGAGCGCGCCCTCCTGGTCGAAGGCGAGCTGACGATCGAGTCCCGCCCCGAGTCCGGCACCACCGTCCGCCTCACCATTCCCACCGGTTGATGGGCCGAAAACTCAACTCATAGTTGAGTTTTCGGCCCATCAACGATGATGTCGGCATGAGGGTGCTGATCGCGGACGACCACGGGATCGTGCGCTCGGGGCTGCGGCTCCTGCTGGAGCGCCAGCCGGACATCGAAGTGGTCGGCGAGGCGGCCGACGGCGCCGCGGCGCGCGACCTGGCGATCCGCGAGCGGCCCGACCTGGCGATCCTCGACGTGAAAATGCCGAACCTGACCGGCCTGCAGGCGACGCGGGAGATCAAGCGCCAGGCGCCCGACGTCTCCGTCCTGATCCTCTCGATGCACGACGACGAGCGCTATCTCTTCGAGGCGCTCAAAGCCGGCGCCTCCGGCTACGTCCTCAAGGCCCAGGCCGACACCGACCTGCTGGCGGCGATCCGCGCGGTCGAGCGCGGCGAGCCCTTCCTCACCCCCGAGGCCCAGCGTACGCTCATCAAGGACGTCCTCGCGCGCGGCTCCTCCGGCGAGGAGGAGCTGACCCCGCGCGAGGAGGAAGTCGTGAAGCTGGTCGCCGAGGCCAACACGACGAAACAGATCGCCGAGCTCCTCCACCTCTCCGAGAAGACGGTCGAGAACCACCGCGCCAACGCGATGCGCAAGCTCGGCATGCGCGACCGGGTCGAGCTCGTCCGTTACGCCATCCGCCGCGGCCTGATCGAGCCCTAGCCGTTCCTTTTGCCGACCCCTCCGCCAAGAGGAACGGCTACCAAAACCGACCGCTTCGGTAGGATTTCGTCTTGATGTTGTTCTCGACCAAAGCCGAGTACGGCGTGCGCCTGATGATCGAGCTCGGTCGCCAGCCTGGGTCGACGCCGATCTCGTTGAACTCGGTGGCCGAGGCGGAGCATCTGCCGCTCTCTTATCTGGAGCACCTGGTCGCCAAGCTGCGCAAGGCCGGGCTGGTCACCTCCACCCGGGGCGCGCACGGTGGGTACCGGCTCGCGAAGCCCGCGACGGAGATCAGGATGGACGACGTCGTCCAGGCGCTCGAAGGGCAGATCGCCCCGATGGAGTGCTTCCACGAGACCCCCGAGGGGCGCGTCCTGTGCTCGCACGAGGACGACGGCGCCGGCGGCTGCGCCACCAAGCTGCTGTGGACGCGGGTGCAGAACGGCGTCACCAAGGCGCTGGCGGGCACGACGCTCGCGGAGCTGGTCGAGTTCTCCACCCCACACCCGCAACCGGCCGCGGAGGCGCGCGCCAAGGCGCCGGTCGTCCACGCCCTCTAGGCGCCGCGAGCATCACCCGAACTTCACGTAAGACCCCAGAAACGGAGCGAAATGGCTGAGCTGGAGATACGCAACCTGCACGTCAAGATCGAGGACAAGCAGATCCTCAAAGGGCTCGACCTCGACGTCGAGAAAGGCCGCGTCCACGCGCTGATGGGGCCGAACGGGTCGGGCAAGTCGACCCTCGCCAACGTGATCATGGGCCACCCGGCCTACGAGGTGACCGAGGGCACGATCACCTTCAAGGGCGAGGACATCACCGAGGCCGACCCGGAGGAGCGCTCGCGGGCGGGCCTCTTCATGGCCTTCCAGTATCCGGTCGCGATCCCCGGCGTCTCCGTCTCCAAGTACCTGCGGATGATCATCAACGCGCACCGCGAGGCCCGCGGCGAAGACCAGATCAAGATCAAAGACTTCGCCAAGACCGCCAAAGAGGCGATGGAGCTGGCGAACATCCCCCAGGACTTCTCCAACCGTTATCTGAACGACGGCTTCTCCGGCGGCGAGAAGAAGCGGATGGAGCTGCTGCAGCTGGCGCTGCTGCGGCCGGAGCTCGCGGTGCTCGACGAGACCGACTCGGGCCTCGACATCGACGCGCTGCGCACGGTCGCCGACGGCGTCAACAAGTTCGCGGGCCCCGACATGGGCGTCCTCATCATCACCCACTACCAGCGGATCCTCAGCATGGTGAAGCCCGACCAGGTCTCGATCATGTTCGAGGGCCGGATCGTCAAGGAGGGCGGCCCGGAGCTGGTCGGCACCCTGGAGGAGAAAGGCTACGGCTGGATCCGCGAGGAGGTCGGGGCAGGCGCCGCCGCCTAGCCCCGCCGCGGCCATGGAGCAGGCGACCGCCACCAGCGCCTTCCCGATCGGGCGGGTGCGCGAGCAGTTCCCGCTGCTCACGCGCGAGGTGAACGGGGTCCCGGTCGCCTACCTCGACAGCGGCGCGAGCGCCGAGCGCGTCCTCGCCTCGATCGAGGCGGTCGCCGATTACGAGCGGCGCCACCACTCCAACGTCCACCGCGGGTCCCACACCCTCTCGGCCGAGGCGACCGAGGCCTACGAGAACGCCCGCAACGTCCTCGCCCGCCACATCGGCGCCGGCGACCGCCGCGAGGTCGCCTTCGTCCGCAACGCGACCGAGGCGCTGAACCTCGTCGCCCGGGCCTGGGGCGACGCGAACGTCGGCGCGGGCGACCGCATCGTGCTCACCGAGATGGAGCACCACTCCAACATCGTCCCCTGGCAGCAGCTGGCGGAGCGGGTCGGCGCGGAGATCGACTGGGCGCCGATCGACGACGAGGGGATGCTCGACCTGAACGCCCTGCGCGCGCTGCTCGAACGCGGCCCCAGGGTCCTCGCCGTCACCCACGTCTCCAACGTCCTCGGCACCGAGAACCCGCTCGCCGAGATCGCCGCGATGGCCCACGACGCGGGCGCGATCGTCGTCGCCGACGGCGCCCAGGGCGCGCCGAAGCTGCCGCTCGACGTCGCCGCCCTCGGCGTCGACTTCTACGCGATCACCGGCCACAAGCTCTACGCCCCGACCGGCATCGGCGCCCTCTGGGGCAGGCTCGACCTGCTGCGCGCGACGCCGCCCTTCCTCGGCGGTGGCTCGATGATCCGCAAGGTGACGCGCGCGGGCACGACCTACGCCGACGTCCCGGCGCGCTTCGAGGCGGGCACGCCGGCGATCGCCCAGGCGATCGGGATGGGCGCCGCGCTCGAGTGGCTCGACGCCGAGCTCGGCATGGAGGCCGTCCGCGACCACGAGCGCGCGATCGCCGACTACACGTTGGCGCGCCTCGCCGAGATCCCCGGCCTGCGCGTCTTCGGCCCGCCCCGCGGCCCGGAGCGCCTCGGCCCGGTCTCCTTCGAGCTCGAGGGCGTCCACGCCCACGACGTCGCCGAGATCCTCGACCGCCACGGCGTCGCCGTCCGCGCCGGCCACCACTGCGCCCAGCCGCTGATGGAGCGCCTCGGCGTCGCCGCCACCGCCCGCGCCAGCTTCGGCGTCTACACGACCACCGAGGAGATCGACCGCCTCGCCCGAGGCCTCGAAGACGCCCGCCGCGTCTTCGCGCTGTGAGGCCCACCGGACCCGTCAGCTAGCCTCGAATCATGGAAGACCAGCTCTACCGCGACCAGATCCTCGAGCACTACAAGCGGCCCCACAACTTCGGGGTCGTCGAGGGCGCCGACCTCGAGTACGAGGACACCAACCCGTTCTGCGGCGACGAGCAGCGCGTGACGATCAAGCTGGACGGCGCCGACAAGGTCGTTGAGGTGGCCTTCGAGGGGAAGGGCTGCGCGATCTCGACCGCGGCCACCTCGCTGCTCACCGACGAGCTGATCGGGATGAGCCGCGAGGAGCTGCTGCGGCTGCCGAAGGACTATGTGCTGGAGCTGCTCGGCATCGACATCTCGGCGACGCGGATGAAGTGCGCGATGCTGGGGCTGAAGGTCGTCAAGTCGGCCGCCCTCGGCCAGCCCGCCGAATGGGAGGACGAGGGCGAGGT
>DASZUW010000474.1:0-19063 GCA_035547475.1 Solirubrobacterales bacterium | reverse complement strand
TTCTCTTCAGGGGCGGGCGTGACCTTGGCCCAGATCTCGGCGAGGTCGTCGAGGCCGAGGTCGCGGCGCAGTGATTCCTCGATCACCTGCGAATCTCGTTTGCCGGTTCGGGCAGCCTTGATCTTGACGGCGCGGAAGACGTCCTCGTCGAGGGTGACGGTCGTTCGGATCTTCGACATATTCGCGCTATTGCATCAGGATGCGGGGATGACGTTCGCCATCTGAGACGACTTGCCGAGCAACTCGGCGACCCGCTGATGGGCGCGCTGGTCGTCACCACGGGTGCGGACGCTTACCGGCGTCCAGACGGCATCACTGTCGTCTCCGCGGTTCTGTCCGTGTCTAGCTGCCAGGTCGTGATCGGCGCCTACGGTGCGGTCGTGGGCGCCATACCGTCAGTGACCGACCCGCCCCAGGGCTTTGACACTGACGATCGCGAACTCGACCGATTCATCGCGGATTGGGAGGCGGCCGACCGCCAGGCCGCGCGAGTGCTGCGCGACGCTCTCGGCGAGCATCGCGGTGCGCTGATTCCAGGATGGGGAGCGGAACGCGACCAGTCTCGCATACGCGACGGGCTCGCGGCCGGCGCCTGCGGCGCGGGACCGCGCGCCCGCCGCAGCGAGGGATATCGCGAGGCCCGCGGCGAGTACGCCGCGATCCGCCAGCTGCGCGAGAAAACTGAATCGCCGCCCACATTCGCGAACGTCGCTTCGAGCTCGACCTCACTCAGAAGAAGCTCGCCGAGCAGGTCAAGACCTCGCACTCCTACATCTCCAAACTTGAGCGCGGCGACCACACGCCGGGTCCGGTGCTCGAACGCATCCTCGCCGTCCTCGACGAGGAACTGCGGATCGCGATCGAGCGCCGCGAGGCCGACGAGGAGCGCGAGCCGAGATCGCCTTCGTCCCCCGAGAGCGCGCTGGCCTGAACCGGATCACCCGCTCGAGCCGCTCAGGCTCCCAAAAAGCGCATTTTCACCGGTCTGCGGCCGGGTAGAACAGCGAGCCAGACGACATGCAAGACCATCCCCACTTTGGCGAGTGAATATCGCGGCGGACAGAGGAGCAACGTGCGAGGACGGAGATGGAAGCGACGTTCCCACTACCAGGTCGCGCCGTTGGGGACTCCAAATGGCGCGTAGTCGAGCCCCTCGGAGATTTGCCGGTACAGATCGGCGAGCCGCGCCTTTGCCTCGACCGGATCGTGGGCAACGCTTGCCGGCCATCCGTACGCGCGAGCGACCGCCTCGTCGAGTTGCCGGTGCATGTCGGCGATGTGCGCCCAGGCATTCTCTTCGACCTGGTTGTAGAGAGCGGTGAGGCCGATCTCGTTGTTGACGCAAATCTCCTGCCTGCTGTCGATCAGGCTTTTCGCCAGTTCGCCGATTTCGCCCCGCGCGGCGTCTTCAGGTTGGGGCCAAGGAAAGGTCTCAAAGCACGAGGTCGGGGTATATCGGGGCCTGTCCTCAAGGGTCGAAGACTCGGAATGTGCCCACGCGCCGTGGATCGACGAGGTGAGGATTCCCATTGCGTAGTCGTCGTCAAAGGCAAAGACGATCGTGAGGTCGCTTGGACAAACCGAGGCATCCGTCCAGCAGAACAGAAATCGCTTCCCGATGCGGTTGCCCGCGATGTAACGCTTCAGTCCATCAAGCTGCCCGTGCATTTTCGGCCGCGGCTCCGCGAACCGCCACCAGTAACGTCGGTAGGCCTCGCGGTTGTTTTCGTCACGCTTCGGTTTGACCCGTTCGCGGACCAACCGCAACGCCTCCGGATACGCCATCGCCTCCTCGAGGCTCCGCATCCCGAAGTCGATGATGTACCGCCGTGGGCGTTGCTCGGGCTCCTCGGTGATGTCATCACCAACCAGATAGGGCCTGACCACCACCGCGTAGTCGGCGTCCTCCCGAGCCAGGATGTCCCGAGCCTCGTCGGGATCAAGATAGAAATTCCCGGCCGGGATCGGCCCCTGAAAAGAACGCCCGAGATTCGGCGGCAGCGCTTCGTACTCCTCGATTGCCACCTTGGACTCGCGGAGGCGGGTATTGATGCCGACGACCTGCTCGCCGTCGAGAACGAAGCGCTCCGGCGGCTCACTCGGCTGCTGCACCCAGTTGACGATGCTGACGTTGACCACGGCCTCTCCTGGCCACTTCTGCCGTGACACCGCGTCCGTGATCACACCACCCTTTTCGACAACGTAGTTGAGACTGGCGCCGCGTGCCCTGTTCTGGCTGATCGAATTGGTGCCAACGAGACCGGCCCGGGCGTCCGGTCCCATCTGGTCAGCCGCGCGCCTGAACCAGTAGACACAGAGATCCTTCAGCCCAGCACCGAACTCGCGCTTCAGCCACTCGACGTAGTCTTCGTCGAGAATCCCGCGAAGATTCTGAGAGCCGTGGTACGGCGGGTTGCCGATGATTGCGTTGGCGTCGTCCCATTTGGTTCGCAGGGCATCGGCACGGCGAACGCCCGATAGATCGGCCAGCGGCAGGGTGCTCTCGCTCAGTTCGAGTTCCTCGACCGCGAGCCTGTGCCCCATCCAGAGCGTGACGCGGGCGAGGTCGACGCCGAACTGCTCCAGCTCGATCCCGCGCATGTTCTGCAGCGGAAAGAAGGCGCTGAGTCCCTGCTGGGCGGGCCTTCCCTCGGCGAGTGCGAGCTCTTGAGTACGCCTGGCGAGCTCGACCTCGATTTTTCGCAACTCGCGATAGGCCACGTAGAGGAAGTTGCCGGAGCCGCAGGCAGGGTCGAGAACGACGTAGTTGAGCAGATCGGCTTGCGCCTGTTGTGCGTCGGCGAATTTCGCGAGGGCACCGATCCGTTCCATCCAGGGTTCGACGATCGTGGGGATCACGACCTTCTGGATCTCCGATTCATGCGTGTAGTGGGCACCGAGTTGCCATTGCTTGTCGCGGCCGAACACGTCCTGCAGAAGCGAGCCGAAGATCGACGGCTGGACCTTGCGCCAATTGGATGCCGCAACTTCGCGGAGGAGCTTCAGCTCTTCAGGCTCCAGATCAAGCCGACTCGGTTCGGCAAATAGCGAGCCGTTGACGTATGGAACGCCCTCGAAGATGCCATGCTCAGGGCGCTTTGGACTTGGGTCGTTCAGGAGCTCAAAGAGTCGCCCGAGATCGTCTGCGCTCGACCTCTGCGGATTCCGGAGCAGGTCGTCGACGACGCGGGTAAAGCCCTGCCCCGGAATCTGGCCAAGATCCTCGGCGAACATGCACCAGACCACCTGCAGGATGAAGAGCCTGCGGCTGTGGGAGTCCCCTTGGTGGCGATCCTCGAGGCGGTGGAACAGCTCGCCGAGGGCTCCGGCCGTCTCCAGGGTGACTGCCTCCTGGCGAGCAGTGAAAATCGGCTCCCCGCCGGCGAGGAACTGCAGTGCCGTGTAGCGGTCGGGCAGATCCTCGAGAGAGAATTCGACACGCGGAGAGCCAGGAAACCGACCGGGCTCCCAGACCTCGAACTTCTCGAAAGCACAGAGGACTACGTACGGTGGAGCCGGGACGTTGTCCTCAGGCCTCGCGGCCTCGCGCCAATACCGGAGCGCCTGGTCGCGGTGCTTCGCGAGGTGCTTCGCCTCTCCCGCCGACTTCATCTCGATGATGCAGACTTCGGGCCACGAGAGGTCGATGAAGCCACCGCTTTGGAACTGCTCGAACCTCGCGACCGTCGCGAGATCCTGGCCGTAGCAAGCAAATAGCTCGTTGAGGAAGAGTTGGGCTTCGCCTTTCTCGTAGCCGTCTCGGACGCTCCAGCGGGCGACGAAGTGCGTCAGGTTCGCCCTGATCTCCTCCCCCGTCAACGGCATGGAGGACTACGACGCGAGCCGCTGCTGCGCGTCCTCTCGAGGCGCGGCGATTCCTTGCTCACCGTCAACGGGCGTCGGCCAGTACACCGACTTCATCAGCCGCTTGTGGTCGGCACGAACCGCACCGGCCGCCGTCTCGAGTGCCGCGACAAGATACGCGGGTGCATCGTCCTTCTTGAGCTCATCCGCGGCTTCCGCGAGACGTCGCGCCGCATCTTCGACGTGCAGCATCGCTCCCTCGACCTTGCGGAACTGAGACTCTTCCTTCGCCTGCTCGGTAGTCATCGCCCGACCCACCCTAGGTGTCTCGGCGGACAAGCTTTGTCGGTCGACCCGCAAATTCCGCAGCAATCTCGATTCAGCGGATCGGTCCCTGATCCGCCGGGCGATTGAAGCTGAAAAGCTGCTCCAGAGCGCGGCGCTGCGCAAGTCTCATCGGGGTTCGGCTTCCTTGCTATCGAGGCGAGTGGTCGCGCTCTCCTCTGCCGCACGCGGAACGATCGCGGGAGGTGCCTTGCACCTCCCGCGATCTCCTCTTCAGGAAAAGTCGAAGAACTCGACCGTCCCCTGAACCACGTAGCTGCCGGGCGGGAGTTCTCCCGAGCCGGTGAACGTAACGGGGATTTCCGTCCCGTCGGCCGGACCGGTCGGTGAGCCGGAGCCGAGGGGGACGGTTTCGATGTCGACGACTTTCACGTCGCCGTAGGTGGGGTTGGGCGGGGTTTGGCCGGCCTCGACCACTGCTCCGGACGTCGCGTCGGTGACGACGAGGCCGGCGCCGGCCTGGCCGGAGAACCCGTCGTCGTCGGAGCGCACGACACCGCGGATGGAGAGCGTGCAGGGGGCGTCGGCGGCGGAGCATTCCACCACGGTGGAGCCGGAGGCCATCGCGGCGTTGTTGTTGTCCATCGGGATGGTCGGCGACCAGACGTCGGCGACCTTGCTTCCGTCCAGGAAGAGCGAGGCGACGCCGTAGTTGTGCTCGGTGGGCCCGGCGGGTCCTTGGGGACCTTCGGGGCCGCGAGGACCTTCGGGACCGGCTGGACCTTCGGGACCGGCCGGCCCTTCCGCGCCTTTTTCACCGGCCGGGCCCTGCGCGCCGGTGTCTCCCTTGGGTCCCTGCGGGCCGGGGGGTCCGGTCTGCCCGGCAGGACCCTGGGGGCCTTCGTGCCCGGCGGGACCGGCCGGTCCTTCCGCGCCCTTCTCGCCTTTTTCACCGGCCGGGCCTTGGGCGCCGGTGTCTCCCTTAGGTCCCTGCGGGCCGGCGGGGCCGGTATCGCCCTTCGGGCCCTGCGGACCGGTTGCGCCGGTATCGCCCTTCGGGCCCGTTTCCCCCTTCGGGCCTTGGGCCCCTTCGAGCTGACGGCGGGCCGACGGGCTCAACTTGGACGCGGCGATGGTCCCCTTCTTGATCTGTGAACCGTTGATGAGGTTCCCGGCCGCGTAGGCACCGCCGGCCATCGCCATGACGAGCGCCAGGACGGCGATCAGCATCGCCGGGCTGGGTTTGATTCTGTGCAACATGACCTCCTGGATTGGGACCGGAGGGGCCATGCCGAAATCCGCGCAGGGCAATACCCTGATCGGTGGTCTGTCCGGAGATGCCCCTCCGGTCGACTGGGCCGGGCGGTGCTTCCATCACCGTCCGGCTTCTTTTTTGAACGAAGCGATCCTAAGCGATCAATCGGCGACCGCGCAGGTTGCCCCGCCGCCGCGAGCACTGGTTCAGATGTCTCCGTGGCGGCGATGTCGGGTGGGTCGCGGCGACCCGGCCCGTTCTGACACATTTCTGGATAGTCCGGCGCGTATCCGAACTTATGAGCGCGGGCCGAGCCGGTCGCCTCCTCGCGGATCGAGGGCGGGAGGCTTGCGGAGGCCGGATCCGCATCGAGCAGAGCTGGATCGGCGGATCGGCCTCAGGCCACGGCGACGAGGTGCCGAGCGCGCCTCGCCCGTCAGCCGCCCAGACCGTCGGGGCCGACCCCGGGCACCTCGACCCGCAGCGCCTCGATCCGTCCCTCGGTGCGGGCTCGCCTTCCCGCCGGCTCGTGGTCGGGTGCGGTGGCCACGAAGAGGGTGCGGCGGTCCTCGCCCCCGAGCATGCAGGCGTAGGGATTCTGGGAGAAGGAGTGGCGGGCGGACACCCTGCCCCCGGCATCCACCCGCAGGACCTCGCCGGTGAGCGCGGACGCCACCCAGATGCCGTCCTCGGCGTCGATACAGATCCCGTCGGGGGTCGAATCGCTCTCCAGGGCGATCGACCCCGCGGGCTCGACGTGCCCGTCGTCGCCGATCGAGAAGACCGCGAGCCGGTGGCCGAAGGTCTCGGCGACGATCAGCGCGCCGTCGGACCTCTTGACCATCCCGTTGGGAAAGAGGAGCTCGCCGGGCTCGACGTCGATCGCACCGTCCCGGTCGACCCGGATCAGCCGGGTCGAGCGCTGCTCCCCGGCGAAGAGGTCGTAGCCGAAGTTGCCCACGTAGGCGCGGCCCGTGGCGTCGACCAACAGGTCGTTGGCCCAGCCCGGGGCGACCTCGGAGAGGTCGGCGTAGGGGGCGTTGCCGGCCGCGTCGACCCGCATGATGCGCCGATCCTCGCTGGCGACGACCAGCATCGTGCCGTCGGGCAGCCAGCCGATCCCGCCGGGGTGGAAGATCTCGCCGACCACGCTCAACTCGCCCGTGCCGGGGTCGAAGCTGTGGACGCTGTCCCCGTACATGTCGGAGAAGTAGAGGAGGCCGTCACGCCAGCGCAGGCACTCGGCAAAGTGCAGGCCGTCGAGGGCGATTTCGATTCGATTCGGGTCCGCGGTCGTGCTCATCTCACCTTCCTAGCGTTTGGATTTCGCCAAAGGCGGCGACTGGGGCGGGGAGAGCCGCCGGGCGCGCATCCGCACCAGCATCCAGCGCAGATCGGGGGCGTCGATCACCACCACCGTCAAAAGCAGCACCCCGAAGACGATCTGGGTCGTCGACCCCGGCAGCTTGCTGACGGCAAAGACCTGTTCGAGCAGGGCGACGGCGAGGGCACCGAGGAAGAGGCCCCAGATCCGCCCCCGGCCGCCCAGCATCGAGACGCCGCCGAGGACGACGCCCGAGACCGCGAGCACCAGCGGCTGCACGCCGGGGTTGAGCTGGGCGCTCGCGTTCGAGTAGGCAAGCATCGCGCCGGCGCATGCGCTGAGCCCGGCGGAGACCGCGAAGAGGGCGGCGAGGCGGCGGTCGACCGGGATCCCCACCACCCGGCTGGAGCGGCGATCGCCGCCGAGCGCCTTCAGCTCGGGCCCGAGCCGCGTGCGGGTGAAGAGGATCGCGGCGAGCGGGAAGATCGCCAGCGCGACCAGGCTGCGCGGCGAGAAGAAGGTGAGCACCGTCCGGTTGATCCAGATCGAGGCATCCGTGTTCGTGTAGGTGAGGGTTTCGTTGCCGGCGATCACGTTGGTCAGGCCGAGCAAGGCGATGTAGCCGCCCAGCGTCACCGCCATCGACTGCAGGCGGAGGCGCGCGATCAGGGTTCCCTGGATGGCGCCGAGGAAGGCGCAGGCGGCGACCGCGGCGAGCACGCCGAGGAGGCCGTGGGTGCCGCCGGCTTTGACCGCGAGCACGCCGCCGAGCGCCTGCATCCCGAGCACCGAGAGGTCGAACTCGCCGGCGATGATCGTCAGCCCGACCGCGAGGGCGACGAGGCCGAGCGAGGAGAAGCCCTGCAGGGTGTTGTAGACGTCGAAGTCGGTGGGTTCGTGCCCGTTCAGGGCCGGAGTCAGGAGGTAGTAGGCCAGCACCAGGCCGAAGGAGACGACCGGCACCACGTTTTCGGCGCCGAGCCGACGGAAGCGGGACGCGACCCAGCCGCGGCTCATGGGTTCGACTCCCGGCCGCCGGAAGCGAGGTGGTTGCCGACCACGACGGCGACCACGAGCGCCCCCTTGAAGAGGGTCTCCGCCCCGGTCTCGAAGCCGCGCAGGAGCAGGACGTCCGAGATCGCCGCGATCACGATCGCCCCGGCCAGGGTCCGCAGCGCGGAGCCGCGACCGCCGGTGATCAGCGTCCCGCCGACGAGCACCGCGGCGATCGCGTCGAAGGTGACCGTGCCTTCGAGCTGGCTCGACGCGCTCTGGTTAAAGGCGCCGAGGAAGGCGCCGCCGAGCGCGAAGGCAGCGCCGGCGATGGCGAAGGCCAAGAGCGTCACCCGGGTGACGCGGATGCCGGCGGCCCGCGCCGCGAGTCGGTTCTCGCCGATCAGCATCACCTGGCGCCCGAACACGGTCCGCCGCAGGACGTACTGGAGGAGGAGGGCCAGGGCGACCATCACGAACACCCCGAGCGGGATCCCGAGTGGGGTCGAATTGAGCGTGGCGTAGCCGCCGCCGGTCGGGTGGACGACGCCGCCGGAAGCTTTGTCGGTCGCCCCGTTGATGAGGAAGGCCGCGCCGATCGTGAGGATCACCGGGTTGGCCTGCCAGCCGCCGATGATCGCTCCCTGCAGCGCGGTCACCAGCGCTGCCGAGACGACGGCGATCCCGAGGGCCGGCACCAGTCCGAGCTTCAGCTCGGCGACGAAGATCATCGCCCCCATCACCGCCGTCGCCCCGACCGCGAGCGAGACCAGCGAGCCGATCAAGGTGACGAACGTGAGGCCCAACGCCATGATCCCGACGATCGACGCCGAGCTGAGGATCGCCTTGAGGTTGTCGACGGTGAGGAAGCGGTCGGTGGAGAGGGCGAGGACCAGCAGGGCGAGCCCCGCCACCGCGCCGAGCAGGCCGAAGATGCCGGGCGAGGAGTAGCCGCGGAAGACCGCGCCGCCGAGCCGACCGAGCGCGACCCTCATCCCGCCACCTTCGTCCGGTGGGTGAGATCGGAGAGGAGCTCCTCCCGCGAGGTGCCCTCGTCATAGGTGGCGATCACCCGGCCGGAGCGCATCGTGAGGATCGTTTCCGCCAGCTCGAGCAGCTCGTCGAGTTCGCTGGAGGCGAAGATCACGATCTGGCCGTCGGCGGCGGCCTCGCGCAGCAGCCGATGGATCGCCGCGCGGCCGCCGACGTCGACCCCGCGGGTCGGCTCGTCGACCAGCAGCGCCGAGACCTCGGCGTCGAGCAGGTAGCGGCCGAGCAGCGCCTTCTGCTGGTTGCCGCCGGAGAGGACGCCGACCGGCTCGCCGAGCCGGCTGCTCGGCAGTCCGGCCGCCTCGGCCAGTGCCACGGCACTGCGACGCTCGTCGCGGGGGAAGATCTGGCCGAAGCGCGAGATCCGCTCGAGCTGGGCGACGGTGAGGTTCTCCCCGATGCTGCGCCCGATGAAGAGCCCCTCGGACTTGCGATCGCCGGAGATGAAGCCGACGCCGCGGCCGCGGATCGCGGCCGGGTTGCCGAGCGGCAGGCTACGGCCGTCCAGGGTGACGCTGCCGGTCGCGCCCGGGACCAGGCCCGCGATCGCCCGCAGGGCATCCGAGGCCCCGGCGCCGATCTGACCGGCGAGGCCGTAGACCCGCCCGCCGCGGAACTCGGCGCTCAGCTCCTCCAGGCGCCCGGCGATGGCGAGCCGCTCGACCTTCAAGGCGATGGCGCCGTCGCGGGCGCTCTGGCGGGTGTGGGGCGCGAGCTGGATCTGGGCGCCGAGGATCGCCTCGACCAGGGTGTCGGCGTCGACGTCGCCGATGTCGGCGTCGAGCACCCGCTGACCGTCGCGCATCACCGTGACCCGGCTGCAGAGCCGCAGCACCTCGCCGAGCCGATGGGAGACGAAGATCACCGCGCAGCCGTGGGCGGCGGCACCGCGGACGGCGACGAAGACCTGCTCGATCTCGGACTCGTTGAGGGTGGCGGTCGGCTCGTCGAGGATCAGGATGCGGGCCTGGCGACCGAGCGCCCGGGCGATCTCGACCAGCTGGCGCTGGCCGATGCTGAGCTCCTCGACCCGCCGGCTCGGGTCGACGTCGACGAGGCCAACTTTGGCGAGCAGCTCGCCCGCGTCGGCCAGTTGGCGCCGCCGGGCGACGAGGAACCCGGTTTCGACCCCGCCCAGCACCAGGTTCTCGGCGACGGTCAGCGAAGGCACCAGGCTCAGCTCCTGATCGACGCAGGCGATGCCCGCCTCCTGCGCCGCCCGCGGGCCGGCGAACTGCTGAGGCTCGCCATCGATCAGGATCTCCCCCGCGTCGGGGCTGACGATCCCCGCCAGCATCTTGATCAGGGTGCTCTTGCCCGCGCCGTTGTGGCCGCACAGCCCGTGGATCTCCCCCGCCGCGATCTCCAGCGAGACGCCCGCCACCGCACGCACCGGGCCGAAGCTGCGGGATACGTCCCGCAGCGCCAGCCGCGGCTCGGCCGTCGCCGCGCTCATCGGCTCGCTTCCGCCTCGGGCACCCTGATCTCCCGCTTCAGGATCTTTCCGGTCGGACCCTTGGGGAGCTCGTCCACCGTCCAGATCCGTCGCGGCGATTTGTACGGGGCGAGCCGCTCCCGCGCCCACGCGCGCAGCTCCGCCGGATCCAGCGCGGCAGCCGGATCGGCGACCACGGCGGCGCCGATCTCTTCGCCGAGCCGCTCGTCGGCGAAGCCGACGACCGCGACTTCGCTGACCGCCGGGTGCTGGTGGAGGAGCTCCTCGACCTCCCGCGGATAGACGTTCAGGCCGCCCCGCAAGATCATCTCCTTGATCCTTCCGACGACGTAGACGAAGCCGTCCTCGTCGATCCTGCCGAGGTCCCCGGTCAGGAACCAGCCGTCCTCGGTGATCGCTTCGCGGGTCTCCTCCTCGCGACGCCAGTAACCCTTCATCACGTTATGCCCGCGGATCGCGATCTGGCCGGTCTCGCCGCGGGGCACCTCGGCGCCATCCTCGTCGAAGATCGCGATCTCGACGCCGCCGAGCGGCTTGCCGACCGAGCCGACGCGGCTTTCCCCGCCGAGCCGGTTGACGGTGGTCCCGGGCGAGGTCTCCGAGAGGCCGTAGCTCTCCAGGACCGTCGCGCCGGTCGCGCGACGGAAGGCTTCCATCTGCTCCCGGGGAAGCGGCGCGCCGCCGGAGATGCAAAGGCGCAGGCTCGCGAACTGGTCGTGGCTCTCGGCGGCCGCGGCGATCGCCGCGAACATCGTCGGCACCGCCATCAACACGGTGACCGCTTCTCCCTCGATCAGGTCGATCGCCGCGTGCGCCTCGAAGCGCGTCAGCAGCGCCAGGCGGGCACCGACGGTGAAGGTGGCGTTGAGGGTGCAGGTCTGCCCGTAGGAGTGGTAGAGCGGCAGCGTGCCGAGGAAGACGTCGCCTTCCTCGAGCGACAGCGCCCGCACCACCTCCCGAACGTTGAGGCCGAGGTTGCGATGGGTGAGCTCGGCGCCCTTCGGCCGGCCCGTGGTGCCCGAGGTGTAGAGGATGACTGCCGTGTCCTCGGGGTCGACCTCGACCACCTCGGCACGCGGCTCGAGGCCGGCCAGGAGCACCTCGGCCCAGTCGTCGGCGACGGAGACGACCTCGATCTCCGCAGTCCCGAGCTGGTCCGCGGCGGCCTCGGTGGCGACCAGGAGCCGCGCCTGGGAGTCCTCCAGCGAGTAGAGCGTTTCCGCCCTCCGCAGCAGAGGGTTGATCGGCACGACCGTCCCGCCGAGGCGCAGGATCCCGTAGTAGAAGGCGACGAAAGCCGGCACGTTGGGCAGCTGGAGCACCACCCGGTCGCCGCGCTCCACCCCGCGCGACCTCAAGAGCGAGGCCGCGCGGCCGCTGAGGAGGTCGGCCTCGGCGAAGGACATGCCGCGACCCTCGTGGGTGATCGCCGTCCGCTCCGGCCACCGCTTCGCCGCCGCGGGCACCAGGGCGGCGAGGTTGCCATCGCCGCTCAGGGGCGATGGCAACCCGCCTGTCTCGGGAGGAGTCATGCGCAGGGTCAGGCCTTGCTGCACTGCGCTTTGTATTTGCTCAGCGAGCTCGGGTCGACGCGGGCCTCTTCCACCGTTTCGGTGAGCGGGACTTCTTCGCCCGCGAGCATCTTGGCGGCGTAGGCGGAGGCCTGCTTGGCGAGGGTCCCGGGATCCTCGGTCGCCGTTCCGTACATCTCGCCTTTTTCGATCGCTTCGATGCCGATCTTGAAGCAGTTGCCGCCGGAGATGATCAACCCGTCGTTCTTCACTCCCAACGGAACGCCGGCCTGCTTGGCCGCGGTGACGATCGGCACCGCCATGTAGTCGGCCATTCCGTAGGCGCCCTGCAGCCCGTCGGCGCCGTACTTGGCGAACATCTGGGTGGCGATTTCGCCCGCTTTGACGGGTTCCCAGTTGCCGTCCTGTTCGAAGACGATCTTGTACTGGGGATGTTCGGAGAGGACTTTGTTGAAGCCTTCCATCCGTTCCTGGGTCAGCAGCATCGATGCGGTGCCGGTGATGACGCCGATGTTGCCGCTCTTTTTGCCCTCCGCTTCGAGCCCTTCGACGATGTTTTCGGCGGCGAATTCACCCAGGGAGACGTTGTCGGAGAGGACCTGATTGAGCCCGTCTTCGACCGAAGGGTCGGCTTTCCCGTCGGCGTTCAGGACCGGCACGCCCTGGGCCTTCGCCTTCGCGATCGCCGGCGCGACGGCCTTGCTGTCGAGCGCCTCGAGGATGATCAGGTCCGGGTTTTCGGCGACGGCCTGGTTGAGGAACTGGACCTGGGTGGCCGGATCGAGGGAGCCGGTGACGCTGACTTCGACGCCCTTGTCGCCGAGTTCCTTTTCGATCGTTTCGTTGAAGACGCCGGTCCAGGGATTTTCGCTCGACGGAGCGCTGACCACGGCGACGGTCTTCCCCGCGATCGAGCCGCCGCCCGCGGCGGCGGTGGTTTCCGAGCCGCCGTTCGATTCGGTCGCATTCTGTTCGCTGGTGGATTCGGACGAACTGGATGAACCGGACGATCCACAGGCCGCAAGCCCGATGATCGACGACGCGAGCAACAGCGCCACGGCGACCAGCCGCAGACGCCAGAACTGATTCCGGCCGCCACCAGTCACGGCTGCGGCTTTGGCACGCAACATAGCTTCCTCCTGTTTGAACCCTTCTGCCGCGAACAACCGGTCGCGGCCCCTGCGCGGAAGTCCACACCGTCGATCCGACCCGGTCAACGGCAAGTCGTGACAAAGTTTTTCGTCGTTTCGTTGTAGGTTCTGTACAAATCAGGCATGGCCGGCGAAGGCGCCCCCACCCGCTCGAAGGAGGATCGTTCCGAGGGCCTGCCGTCGTCGGACGGGCGGATCTCGCAGGCCGGCGTCGGCCTCTCCCGACATCTCGACGAAGCCGTCGACGAGATGGTCGCCCGGATCGCCCGCGAGGTCCCGGCCTACCGCAAGCTCTCGGCCGACGAGATCGAGAACGTGAGGCAGCTGGCCCTGCGCAACGCCAGCATCCTGTCGGGGTCGCTGGAGAGCGGCAAGGGACCGGATCGCGGAGAGCTGCGTTTCGTCGCCGAACACGCGCGCGAGCGCCTGCGCAGCGGGGTCAGCCTCGAATCGATGCTGCACGCCTACCGGGTCGGCACGGCCGCCCTGTGGGAGGCGTGCATCGCCGAGGGCGTCGCCCTCGGCTTCTCGCGCGACACCGCGCTGGAGCTGGCACGGCGGACGTCGGAGATCACCGACGCACTGACCACCCACGCCGCCGAGACCTACGTGCGCGAGGAATCGCGCCTGCGGACGCTCAGCGACCGGGCGGCGCGCGACCTGCTGGAGACGCTCCTGCGCGGCGAAACCGACGTCGATTCTCGCCTCTTCCATCTGGTCGCTCCCGGGCTCGAGACCGCCGAGGCGTTCGTCGTCGTGCTGGCCCGGGTCCGGTCCAGCGTGCAGACACAGGGGGAGGCCGTGAGCATCGCGCTGAAAGCGGTGACCGACAGCCTGGCGACCGGCCGCACCTCGCCCTTGGCGGCCGCGCGCAGCGGAGCGGTGGTGGCGATCGCGCCGCTGGAAGGCAACCTACCGATGACCGAAAGGTTGACGGCGATGCACGAGGGTCTGAAGGCCTCCGGGATCGAAGTCTTCTGCGGCGAAAGCTCCGCTCGGTCGCGGTTGGTCGAAGTCCCCGCCGCGTTCGACGAGGCCGCTCTTGCCGTCTCGCGGGCATCGGCCGAGCAGCCGGTCGTGTCGCTGACGAAGCTGCCGGTGGTCCAGAGTCTGCTGCTCGGCGCCAGCACCACCATGCGCGGGATGCTCCTCGCCAGGGCAAAGGAGATCGACTTCGGCGACAGCCGGTCGATCGCGACCATGCGCACCACGCTCCAGGCCTATGCGGATTGCAATCTGAACCTGAGCCTGACCGCGAGGACGCTGCACGTCCACACCAATACGCTGCGCTACCGCCTCCGTCGCATCGCGGAGAGGACGAAGATAGATCCCAACACCCTCTCCGGGCTCGTCGACCTTCTCTGCCTGATCGGACTGCTGGACGAAGACCGGCAGGTCGAGAGCAGCGCAGAGCCCGTCGCCTGAAAACTGGCGGCGAGATCTCGAACCGATAGGCGACGAGGCCCCGGTGTCTCACCCGGCCCGCAGGGCACCCAGCCCTGGCGGCCGGGCCAGTTCCGGGAGATGGTCCAGCGCCCGTTCACGCTGACCGAAGAGTGCGAAGCGCCGGGCTGGTCGGGCGCAATTCGCCGACGGCACCTACTGCCCGCGAATCGACGAAGAAACCGGCGCATGCGAAGTCGCAGCCGAGGAAGCGCCGAGTCGCTGTCGGCGGCGCCCGGCTTCGACTCGATGACCGGCATCGGATCGCCGGGCGAACGGTTCGTCCAGGCGGTGGCCGGGCGCTGACCGAGGGCGGCGTCGCTCAGGCCTCGAGCCACTCCAAAAGGTCGGCGTTGATCGTCGCGTGCTCGGTCGTCGGCATGCCGTGGGGGAAGCCCTGGTAGGTCTTCAGCGTGCCGTTCGGCAGGAGCTCGGCCGACTTCGGGCCCGAGGCCACGTAGGGGACGATCTGGTCGTCTTCGGAGTGCATGACGAGGACCGGGACGTCGATCTTGCGCAGGTCCTCGGTGAAGTCGGTCTGGGAGAAGGCGACGATGCCGTCGTAGTGGGCCTTGGCGCCGCCGTTCATGCCCTGGCGCCACCAGTTCTCGATCGTCGCCTCGGCGGATCTGTCGGGTTCGCGGTCGTAGTTGTAGAAGGGGCCGGCGGCGACGGCGCGGTAGAAGCCCGAGCGGTCGGCCGCGAGTTGGGCCTGGAAGTCGTCGAAGACCTGCTTCGGCGTGCCCTCGGGGTTGGCGTCGGTCCGCACCATGAGCGGCGGGACGGCGCTGATGATCGCCGCTTTGGCGACCCGGTCGTCGCCGTGGCGGGCGATGTAGTGGACGACCTCGCCCCCGCCCGTGCTGTGGCCGACGTGGATCGCCTCGCGCAGGTCGAGGTGCTCGGTCAGCGTCGCCAGGTCGTCGGCGTAGTGGTCCATGTCGTGGCCGTCGGCCACCTGGGTCGAGCGGCCGTGGCCGCGGCGGTCGTGGGCGATGACGCGGTAGCCGCGGTCGAGGAAGAAGAGGAGCTGGGCGTCCCAGTCGTCGCTCGAGAGCGGCCAACCATGGCTGAAGACCATCGGCTGTCCCTCGCCCCAGTCCTTGTAGAAGATCTCGACGCCGTCGCCGGTGGTCACGTGAGGCATTGCGCTTCTCCTTGCTGTCGTGTGTCCGCGGCGGGCCGCGCCCGTCGTCACGTTCAGCAGACCACGCGGGGCCGAGGAAGGCAAGGACCGAACCCTCTCGCCCGATCGTCTTCGCCGATCGAAGCGCGCCTCGATTCGAGCCGCCCGCCACGGGTAAAAAGGGACGATGATCAAGTGGGTGAGCGTGGCGATCCGCGGGGCGAGGAAAGTGCCGTGGGCGAAAGTGATGGCCGCGGTCGTGTGGCTGAACACCGAGGGGCGCCGGTACTGGAACCGGCTGAGCCCGAAGGAGCGGCGCGAGGTCCTCGACCTGATCGCCAAATCCAAGGGCAGCCGCTCGAACCTGACCAACGCGGAGCAGGGGCGCCTCGTCGACCTTTTCGGCAAGATCCGGGCGGGCTGAGCGGACGCCGGCCGGAACCGAGAGGGAGGAGCTTTCATGCCGCGGATTCGACGCTTCGACCACGTCGGGATCACCGTCGCCGACCTCGACGCGGTGACCGAGTTCTTCCTCGGGCTGGGCCTCGAGGTCGACGGCCGCGCCCACGTGGAGGGCGAGTTCGTCGAAACCGTCACCGGCATCCGCGGGGCCCGCAGCGACATCGTCATGCTGCGCGCGCCCGGCGGCGGCACCGCGGTGGAGCTCTCGAGCTTCCTCGAGCCCGACCACGAGCCGGGGTCGCCCGACGCGATGGCCAACGTGCTGGGACTGCGCAACGTGGCGTTCGAGGTCGACGACCTGCGGGCGATCGTCGAGCGGCTGGCCGCGGAAGGCTATGGGCTCATCGGCGGCATCGGCCGCTACGAGGACGCCTGGCTGATGGCCTACGTGCGCGGGCCGGAGGGGATCATCGTGTCGCTGGCCGAGCGGATCGGCTGAGAGCGCCGCCAGGCATAGGCGGGAGCTGCCCGCCCTGCCACCCAGGCGAGCAGCTCCGCTGCGGCCGCCCCCCGGCAGCCTTCGATGACGTTAGGCATCGGAGGCCCGCTTGTCGTCGTCTCCGGCAGCCGATCCTGACCGGTCTGTTTGTGTCCACGGCACAAAGATTCTAGATTGGTTGGATGGGATCCGGGGCCGGGATCGCCGCGCCGCCCGTCGCGAGCCGTGGCGAGATCGAAGTGATTGTCGAGATGCTCAGCCTTGAGCTCGACGAGATCGCCGCGACCCTCGCCGACACCGTCCACGAGCACCTGGTCGAGCTGGAGCCGGACATGCGTCCGTGGACGCTGCAGGCCGCCCGGTCGAACCTGGGCGTGATCGTGACGATGATGCGCGAAGGCGACGACCCCGGCACCGTGCAGCCGCCGCCGGAGGCGATCGGCTACGCGAAGGAGTACGTCGTCCGCGGGCTCGAGCTGAGCCTGATGCAGCGCGCCTACCGCACCGCCCAGGGCGTCTTCGGCGGCATCATCCTCGAGCGGCTGCGGGCGACGACCGACGACGCCGACCACCTGGCGGAGGCGATGAGCTTCTTCAACGCCTGGATCTTCGCCTGGGTCGAGGCGGTCGAGCGGCGCCTCACCGACGTCTACATGGCCGAGCACGAGCGGTGGGCCCGGGGCGCGGCGGCGGTGCGGGCGGCCGAGGTGCGGGCGCTCCTCGGCGGCGCCGCGGTCGAGGATCCCGCCGCGGTCAGCCTGCGGCTCGGCTACGACCTCGACCGCGTCCACGTCGGCTTCGTCCTCTGGAGCGAGGAGGGCGGCGAGCGGCCGGGCGAGGCCGGCGGCCTCTTCGCGGCGATGGAGCACGCGGCGGCCGCGGTCGCCAGGTCGCTCGGGGCGGGGCCGCCGCTGACGGTCGCCGAGGGCAGGCACCTCGCCTGCTGGGCGGGCCTGCGCCGCGCGCCCGACCTCACCCGCCTGCGCCTCCCCGCCGGGGCGCGCGGCCTCGCGCTCGCCGCCGGGACGCCCGGCCCCGGAGTCGAGGGCTTCCTCCTCAGCCACCGCGAGGCGCTGCTGGCCCGCCGCGTCGCCGAACTGCGCGGCGACGGCGAGGGCACCGTCGCCGCCTACCCCGACCTGGCCCTGGACTCCCTCCTATCCGCCGACGCCGAGGCCGCCCGCCGCTTCGCCGTCCGCGAGCTCGGCCCCCTCGCCGCCGCCGACGACGCCACCGCCCGCCTCGCCTCCACCGTGGCGATCTTCCTCGAGGAGGGCTCGAGCTTCGTCCGCGCCGCCCGCCGCCTCGGCATCCACGCCAACACCGTCGCCTACCGCGTCCGCCGCGCCGAAGCCCTCCTCGGCCGCCCGTTGGGCGAGCGCCAGCTCGAGCTGCGCGTCGCCCTCCGCCTCGCCCGGCTGCTGCACAGCGATTCCCCGCGGTAGCGACCGGCATCCGCGCCCGTCGCCAGGCGACTTTCGGCGAACGCGGCCCGCCGGCTTCCGAGCGGCTGCTCCGTCACATCGCGAAGGGGACGAAGACGACGTCGAGCTCGGCGTGGTCGACCTGGGTCGAAGCTTTGAGGCCGGAGAAGGCGAAGCGGACGTTGTGGGCACCCGCGGCGACCGGGATCACCGCGTTCGTCTCGCACTCCTCGGAGATCTGGGCGGATTCCAGCAGTTCCCCCCTGCGTTCCGTCTGGGGCACCGCGCTGCCTTCGAAGATGATGAAGCAGGAGTAGCGGTCGAAGACTTCGGTGTTGAACTGGAGTCCGCTCACGTTCGCCGAGGCGATCGCCAGCAGGTAGCCGTCGCGCGGGGCGTTCAGGGTCACTTCGCGCGCCGTGCCGTTGCCGCCCTGGAGCGCGATCCCGGCGGTCGCCGAGCTCGCCTGGCGGCTGAAGGCCTGCGGGCCGACGCCGCCGAGGCTCGTCGCCTCGACGGCGGTCGTGGCGCTCGTCGCGGTCTTCGCGCTGTCGGCGATCGCGGCTGAGTCGGCGCGCCCCGCCGTGTCGGCGCGGCCGGCGCTCTCGGCCCGCCCGGCGCTGTCGGCCCGGCCCGCCTGCCTCGCGCTGGGGACGGTGCCGAGGCTCTGCACGTCGACCTTCGCCCCACCGATCGCCCCGTCGCGGATCTTCGCCCCCGTCACCGCCCCGTTCCTCAGCTTCGCCGTCGACACCGCCCCGTTGCGCAACTGCCGCGTCCCGACGCTCCCCTTCCCCAACCTCGCCACCGCGTACGCCGCGCCCCCGCTCAGGACGAGGAAGAGCGCCAAAGTCGCGACCACGTTCGCGTAGCTGAGCACCGGGCCCCCGCCCCCCAGGCGCCGCCGTGTCGCAGGTCCGCTCACCGGCCCTCGAAGCTATCCCCGACGGCCCGCGCGATCCATGGGCAGTTCGCCCTACTTGCGCGGGCCGCCCACGCGCTTCGGCCGTCCACACCACTTCGTGGCGCCTGAGGTCGTCCTGGGCGCCTCATGGGGGTCCTGGCAGGCTGTGACCCCCATGAGGCGCCCAGGACGTGAGGGGTGCGGGGGAGCGGGCGGAGGCCGGTACGGGGACGCTGCGAAGTCGGGCTTACGCGAGGCGCCGTGAAACATCGGTGCGGGTCCCATGCGGAGATGCCACAACTCGAGCGTCCCGTCACGAAGACGCCGAGAACTCCACGCTTCCTCCCGTCTCCCTCATGCCTTCCCACCGCTCAGGGGTTTGCCGTGGCGCCTTTCTCTCGCATAGCGAGAGAAA
>DASZUW010000473.1:0-6876 GCA_035547475.1 Solirubrobacterales bacterium | reverse complement strand
GAGGTGATGCGCGACCGCAACGACAACGTCGTGATCATCTGCTCGATCGAGAACGTCGACCCGATGGGCGTCCACACCGGCGACTCGGTCACGGTCGCGCCCGCCCAGACGCTCACCGACCCGCTCTACCAGGAGCTGCGCGACGCGGCCATAAAGGTCATCCGCGCGATCGGCGTCGAAACCGGCGGCTCCAACGTCCAGTTCGCGGTCGACCAGGAGAGCGGCTCGGTCGTCGTGATCGAGATGAACCCGCGGGTCAGCCGCTCCTCCGCGCTCGCCTCGAAGGCGACCGGCTTCCCGATCGCGAAGATGGCGGCGAAACTCGCCGTCGGCTACGCGCTGGAGGAGATCCCCAACGACATCACCCAGGCGACGCCCGCCTCCTTCGAGCCGACGATCGATTACGTGGTGACGAAGGTCCCGCGCTTTGCCTTCGAGAAGTTCCCCGGCTCGGAGGGCCGGCTCTCGACCTACATGCAGTCGGTCGGCGAGGCGATGTCGATCGGGCGCACCTTCCGCGAGTCCTTCGCCAAGGCGATGCGCTCGCGCGAGCTCGACTCGACCCCCGAGTTCCCCGCCGACGACGCCGAGCTCCTCGCCGCCCTCGGCGTGCCGACCGCGGAGCGCTTCGACCAGGTGCTGGAGGCGCTGCGGCGCGGCCTCGGGGTCGAGGCCGTCCACGAGTCGAGCCTGATCGACCGCTGGTTCCTGCGCGAGCTGGAGGCGCTCGCGCTCGAAGGCGACGGCACCGACGGCCTCGCCCGCACCTACAAGTCGGTCGACACCTGCGCCGCCGAGTTCGAGGCGGCGACGCCCTACTACTACTCCGGCCACGAGCGCCGCGGCGCCGACGGGTCGCCGCCCGCCTCCGAGGTCCGCCGCGGCGACCGCGACTCGGTCGTCATCCTCGGCGCCGGCCCGAACCGCATCGGCCAGGGCATCGAGTTCGATTACTGCTGCGTGCACGCGGCGATGACCGCGCGCGAGATGGGCCGCGACGCGGTGATGATCAACTGCAACCCGGAGACCGTCTCGACCGACTACGACACCTCCGACCGCCTCTACTTCGAGCCGCTGACCGCCGCGGACGTGCTCGCGGTGTGCGCCGAGGAGCGGCCGGAGGGCGTGATCGTCCAGTTCGGCGGCCAGACGCCGCTGAAGCTGGCGCGGACGCTGGAAGAGGCGGGCGTGCCGCTGCTCGGCACCCCCGTCGACGCGATCGACCTGGCCGAGGACCGCGGCCGCTTCGGCGCCCTGCTGCGCAGGCTCGGCATCGCCCACCCGCCCTACGGGACCGCCCACTCGGCCGAGGAAGCCGAGGAGATCGCCGCCCAGGTCGGCTTCCCGCTGCTGGTGCGCCCGAGCTACGTGCTCGGCGGCCGGGCGATGGAGATCTGTTACTCGACCGCGGACCTGCGGGCCTACCTCGACGTCCACGTGAAGGCCGACCAGGAGCACCCGCTGCTGCTCGACCGCTTCCTCGAGAACGCGATCGAGGTCGACGTCGACGCGCTCGCCGACGGCACCTCCGTCCACGTCGCCGGGATCATGCAGCACGTCGAGGAGGCCGGCGTCCACTCCGGCGACTCGGCCTGCGTGATCCCGCCGCTCAGCCTCGGCGTCGAGATGCTGGACGAGATCCGCTCCACCACGACGCGGCTGGCGCTGGAACTGGGCGTGGTCGGCCTGATCAACATCCAGTACGCGATCGCCGACGGCAGGCTCTACGTGATCGAGGCGAACCCGCGCGCCTCGCGCACCGTGCCGTTCGTCTCCAAGGCGATCGGGGTGCCGCTGGCGAAGGTCGCCGCGCGGCTGATGCTGGGGGAGGGGCTCGCCGACATGGACCTCCCCGACGCGCTGCCCGAGCACGTCAGCGTGAAGGAGGCGGTGATGCCGTTCGCGCGCTTCGCCGGCGCCGACTCGGTGCTCGGGCCGGAGATGAAGTCGACCGGCGAGGTGATGGGCGTCGCCGCCGACTTCCCCACCGCCTTCGGCAAGGCGCAGGCCGCCGCGGGCGTCGTCCTGCCGCGCGAGGGCACCGTCTTCATCACGGTCACCGACACCGACAAGGCGGCGGCGACGCAGCTCGCCGCGCGCCTGCACGACATCGGCTTCGAGATCGTCGCCACCGGCGGCACGGCGATGGCGATCGAGCGCATGGGCGTGCCGGTGCGGCGGATCAACAAGCTGAACGAGGGCTCCCCGCACGTCCTCGACCTGATCCGCAAGCGCGAATGCGATCTGGTGATCAACACGCCGAGCGGCTCCGGCGCTCGCGCCGACGGCTACGAGATCCGCACCGCGGCGGTCAAACACGGCATCCCCTCGATCACGACGATGACCGCGGCGACCGCGGCGGTGCGGGCGATCGCCTCGGGGCGCGGGATCGACGACGAAGTCCGCAGCCTGCAGGAGATCCACCGGGCCGCGCAGGAGGCGGCGAGCACTTGAGCGCGCCGTTCGGCCGCCGGCGCTGCGAGGTCGCCGCGAACCGCGACTCGGGCGGCTACCGGGTCGTCTCGGTGCTCGATCGCGAGGGGCCCGAGCCGCGGGCGGGCCAGTTCTACATGCTCGCCGCGGTCGCGGCCGCGGGGTGGGGCGCGGGCGACGGCCGCCCCTTCCTGCCGCGCGCGATCTCGGTCGCCGACGCGCGCCCCGCCGCGGGGGGCGGCGTGCGACTGGACTTCCTGCTGGACGACGTCGGACCGGGGACGTCGGGCCTGCGGGCGCTCGGCGAGCGGGAGGAGGTCTGGGTCACCGGCCCGCTCGGCAACTCCTTCGCCGCGCCGCGCGAGGTCTCGGCGGACGCCGCCGGGGCGGTCTTGGTCGGCGGCGGGGTGGGGGTCGCGCCGCTCGCCCTGCTGCGCAAGCGCTTCGGCGAGCGCGGCGTCCCGCACCGCGTCCTGCTCGGCTTCCGCGACCGCGCCCACACGGGCGGGCTCGACCTCTTCTGCGGCTCCTCGGGGGCGCTCTGCCCGGAGGTGAGGCTGGCGACGGAGGACGGCCACGCGGGGCTCCAGGGGCGCGTCACCGACCTCCTGCTGCCGATCCTGGCCGGGGACGACGCGGGCTCGGGCGTCGTCTACTCCTGCGGCCCGCCGGCGATGCTGGAGGCGGTGCGGGCGCTCTGCGCCGAGCACGGCGTCGCGGTCGAGCTCGCGCTCGAGTCGCCGATGGCCTGCGGCTTCGGCGCCTGCTTCGGCTGCGCGGTCCCGAAGCCCGGCGGCGGCTACCTGCGCCTCTGCGTCGACGGGCCGGTGCTGCGCGGTGAGGAGATCGAGGGGGTGAGCCACGCCTATGCCTGAGCTGTGCGGGATCGAGCTCGCCCACCCGGTCATCAACGCCAGCGGGACCTACGACGCGATCGCTGCCCGCGCGGCGTTCGGCGACGCCCTGCTCGCCGACTTCCCCTTCGCCGCCTTCGTCTCCAAGACGATCACGCCGGAGCCGCGCGCCGGCAACGCCCCGCGGCGGATCTGGGAGACGCCGAGCGGGATGCTGAACTCGATCGGCCTGCCGAACAAGGGCCTCGAGGGCTTCCTCGCCGAGGACCTGCCGCGCCTGGCGGAGCTGCCGGTGCCGCTGATCGTCTCGATCATGGCGACGACGCGCGAGGACTTCGCCCGTTGCGTCGAGCGGGTCGCCGCGCGCCGCGAGGTGGCGGCGATCGAGCTGAACGTCTCCTGCCCGAACGTGCACTCGGGGCTGATCGTCGGCGAGAGCCCGGCGGAGACCGAGGCCCTGCTGGAGGCGCTGCGGCCGCGCAGCGAGAAGCCGCTGATCGTGACGCTGACGCCGAACGTCGCCGACCCCGCGGCCGTCGCCGGCGGCGCCGAGCGCGGCGGCGCCGACGCGGTGTCGCTGATCAACACGCTGAAGGGCACCGCGGTCGACCCGGCCACCGGGGCACCCGCGCTCGGCAACGGCTACGGCGGGCTGTCGGGGCCGGCGGTGCGGCCGGTGGCGCTCGAGCAGGTGCGCTCGGTGCGGGCCGCGGTCGGCCTGCCGATCGTCGGCATGGGGGGGATCTCGCGCGGCGCCGACGCCGCCGAGTTCCTCGCCCTCGGGGCCTCCGTGGTCGCGGTGGGGACGGAGAGCTTCCGCGCCCCGCGGGCCGGCGCCGGGGTCGCGGCGGAACTGGAGTCGCCACTCCTCCCCGAGCGCTCGGCCGGCGCTGCGCTTAACCTCGACTAGAGGTCGAGATGAATTTCCGCGCAAATGGGTGAGGACGGCTTGCGCACGCACGACCCGCGGCTATACTCGCCGCCGCATGACCTCCTCCGTGAAGACCTCGCTCGCGGCGCCGGAACGCTCCCTCCACCAGCGGATGGAGGCCCTCAAGCGGGCCAACGACATCCGCACGGCGCGGGCCAAGCTGAAGAAGGACCTGAAGGCCGGCCGCTCCAACATCCACACCGTCCTCCTCGACCCGCCGGAGTACGTGATGACCGCCAAGGTCTTCGACATGCTCCTCGCCGTTCCCAAGTACGGACGGGTGAAGACCAATCGGATCCTGAACCAGTGCAGGATCTCGCCGTCGAAGACGATCGGCGGCCTCTCCGAGCGCCAGCGCACGGAGCTCGTCTCGCTACTGCGCCGCTGACCCGACCGACTCCTTCGGCAGTATCGGCGCCCGGATGAGCGCCAAGGTCTTCGTCATCACCGGCCCCTCGGGAGTGGGCAAGGGCACGCTGATCAAGCAGCTGCTGGACCGCGTGCCGGGACTCGCCCTCTCGGTCTCGGCCACGACCCGGGCGCCGCGCGAGGGGGAGGTCGACGGCGTCGACTACCACTTCCTCACCGAGGAGCAGTTCCAGGAGCGGATCGCCGCCAAGGACTTCCTCGAGTTCGCCAGCTACAGCGGCAACCACTACGGCACCCTGAACTCGGAGCTGGAGCGCTGCCTGGAGAAGGGTCGCTCGGTGGTCCTCGAGATCGAGGTCCAAGGCGCCCAGCAGGTCCGCCAGTCGCGACCCGACTCGGTCCAGATCTTCATCGCCCCGCCGAACCCCGCCGTCCTGCGCGAACGCCTCGTCGGCCGCGGCACCGACCCCCCCGACGCGATCGACAGGCGCCTCAAGGTCGCCGAACAGGAGCTCGGCGCCCAAGACGATTTCGACCACCGCATCGTCAACGACGACCTGGCCAAGGCCGCCGACGAGCTGGAGTCGATCGTCCGCGCCGCCATCAGCGCCCCCGCGTGAACGGTCGACCGTCTACACTCCTTCGCCGAATGATCAAACCACGCGTAGACAAGCTTCTCGAGCACTCCGACTCCCACTACGCCGCCGTCGTCGTCGCGGCGAAGCGGGCGCGGCAGATCAACAGCTACTTCCACAACCTCGGCGAGGGTGGCTTCGGCGAGTACCCGCCGCCGATGGTGGAGACCAACGCCGAGGGCAACTACCTCACGATGTCGCTGGAAGAGCTGGCCGAGGGCAAACTCAAATACGAGTACCGCAGCTAGGCGCGTAGCGCCCGGCTCGCGAGGAGCTCCCACATGGCCCGGTGGTTGCTGGGTGTGAGCGGAGGGCTAGCGGCGTACAAGTCGCTCGAGTTCGCGCGCCTGGCGACGCTGGCCGGGCACGGCGTCCGCGTCCTGATGACCGAGAACGCCGGCCGCTTCGTCGGCGCCGCCTCCTTCGAGGGGATCGTCGGCGCGCCCGTGCTCACCTCCGAGTACGAGCGCGACCCGATGCGGGGCGCCTTCCCGGGCCAGCCCGCGGGCGAGGCCGCGGGTGACGGGGGGCACGACCCGATCGGACACCTCGAGCTGGCCGCGAACTGCGACGCCTTCCTCGTCGCGCCCGCCTCGGCCAACACGATCGCGAAGCTGGCGGGCGGCTTCGCCGACTCGATGCTGACCACCTCCTTCCTCGCCTGCGAGGCGCTGCGGCTCGTCGCCCCGGCGATGAACGACCGCATGTACGCCGACGCGGCGACGCGGGCCAACCTGGCGACGCTGCGCGGGCGCGGGGTGGAGGTGATCGAGCCTGCCGAGGGTCTCCTCGCCTCGCGCGGCGAGCAGGGTCGCGGCCGCCTGCCCGAGCCGGAGGAGCTCTTGGCGCGGGTGGAGGCGGCGCTGGCCGCCACGGGTCGCTCGGCGGCCGCCACCGAACCGACCCTCCCGGGCGTCGAGCCGCTGCCGGCGCTGACCGACGGCGAGCCCGGTCCCTGGAGCGGCCTCCGCGTCCTCGTCACCGCCGGCGGCACCCGCGAGCCGATCGACTCGGTGCGCTTCATCGGTAACCGCTCGAGCGGCCGGATGGGCCTGGCGCTGGCCGCCGCCGCCGCGCGGCGCGGCGCCGAGGTGACGCTGGTCGCCGCCAACGTCGCCCTGGCCGAGCCGGCCGGCGTCAAGCGGATCGACGTCGAGACCACGGCCGAACTCGCCCACGAGACGGTCGAGCGCTTCGACACCCAGCACGTGCTCCTGATGGCCGCCGCCCCCGCCGACTTCCGCACCGAGCCGATCACCGGCAAGATCAAGCGCCAGGACAGCCTCAACCTGAACCTGCAGCCGACCGAGGACATCCTCGCCGCGATCGCCGCGATCCGCACCGAGAACCAGACCGTGGTCGGCTTCGCCGCCGAGCACGGAGGAGACGCCGTCGCCCGCGCCCGGGCCAAGCTAGTCCGCAAGGGGGCCGACCTGATCGTCCTCAACGACGTCTCCGACGCGACGATCGGCTTCGACAGCACCGAGAACGAGGTCACGCTGGTGGCCGCCGAGGACGAGGTCCAGGTGCCGAAGGCGGGCAAGGACGCCGTCGCCGAGGCGATCCTCGACCGGGTCGAGCGCCTCCGCACCGCCGCCCAGGCCGCCAAGTAGGCCGCAAAAAGGCCGTTTTGGCCTGCGGCGCGGGCCAGCTA
>DASZUW010000472.1:0-3867 GCA_035547475.1 Solirubrobacterales bacterium | reverse complement strand
GACGTAGGCTGCGATTACGAGGGTCTCCAGCGATGCTGTCATCTCGTGCTCCAATCACGAGGTTGCAGGGCTGGAGGCCCTCTTCTTTATGGGTGACGCCTGTTCCTGCGCGCGGACCGAACCCGCATCAAGCCTCTAGGGCATCCTGGGGTCCGGACCGCCGATCTCGCTTGGCGCGGGGGGCGAGTAGACCTGGCCCGGGGTGCCGCCGACCACCAGGAGCCGCATCCCGTCCGGCCCGGCCCAGACCTTGCGCTGCTCGGCCGGCCCGACCCGCACCATGTGCGCGTCGTCGAGCGGCATCCGCTCGCCGCCGACCTCGATCTCGCCGGCGCCGCGCAGCGCCAGGTAGACCTCCTCCTGGTTGTCGTGGGTGTGGTCGTGGCTCGGGTAGCCGTCGAAGGACGGCGGCAGGTCGATCACCTGCATGCCGAACGACTCGACCCCCAGCTCCGCGCGCGCCCGCTTGAAGCTCCCGTACAGGGCCGCGTCCATGTCGTCGATCTTCTTCACGGCGCAATCGGCCATCTCGTCTCCCTCCTGCATGAGTACGAACGTTCGTGCTTTTATATCCTCCCGAAGTGGCCGAAGCAACCAGTGCCGACGACCCCGCCGCGACGAAAGGCGAGCGCACCCGCGCCGCGATCCTCGAACGCGCGGTCGACCTCGCCTCGGTCGAGGGCCTCGAGGGACTGACGATCGGCCGCCTCGCGAGTGACCTGCGGATGAGCAAGAGCGGCCTCTTCCGCCACTTCGGCTCCAAGCAGGACCTGCAGCTGGCGACGGTCGGCGCCGCCCGCGCGCGCTTCGTCGCGCTGGTGCTGGAGCCGGCGCGCGCCGCCCCCGACGGCGCGCCGCGCCTGCGCGCGATGGCCGAGCGCTACCTCGACTACCTGGGCAGCTTCCCCGGCGGCTGCTTCTGGGGCGCCACGGCGAGCGAGTTCGACGACCGTCCCGGCCCCGTCCGCGACGCGATCGCCGCCTCGATGGACGCCTGGATGGCCGAGCTCGTCCGCCAGGCGACGGCGGCCGGCGTCGCCGATCCCGACCGTTATGCCTTCGAGCTCTACGCCGTCGTCATGGCCGCGAACGCCCGCTGGCGGCTCACCGGCGACCGCCGCGCCTTCGACCTCGCCCGCGCCGCCCTGGCCCGCCTGGACGCGGAACTGCCGCGCTCACCACCCGCCGATCAAGCCCCGGAGGGGGCGTAAATTCGTGCCATGACCTCAAAGTCCCGCCGATTGCTTGCACCCGGCAACGAGGCCGAGTGGGCGAAGATCAACGAGGAAGAGGCGCGCCAAGAAGCCGAATTCGCCGCCTCCCTGTCGATGGACGAGCGGGTCACGTTCGGGCAGCAGCTCTCCCAGCAGGCAGTGTCGCGCGGGCGCCAACGCGGTCGGTCGGGCTGCGGTACGTGGTGACCGGCGGCTTCAGCGTCAGGTTCGACTCGATCTCGAAAACCTGGAACGGGTCAACGGGGAGCTGCCCGTGGACCCGTTCCCGGGCCTCGATTCCTGAACCGCCTGCCTACGCGCTCGTGTGGTTCACCTTCTCCGGCCGGATCTTCACGATCACGCGTTCTTCGCCCGGCTGGCGGAAGGGGTATGAGTCGGCGTCGAGGTAGCGCTTCGCCAGCGCGTCGATGTCGTCGTCGGCGCCGTCTCGGGTGATCTCGACGACCTTGCCCTGGACGATCAGGTTCTCGTAGGGGTTCTCCTGGTCGTGGATCGAGATCGCCACCCGCTCGTCGCGGCGGACGTTGTCGGTCTTCACCCGGCCCTCGGCGGTGTTGAAGGTGATGAGATCGCCGTCGAGGGCGATCCAGACGGGCGACACCTGGGGCGAGCCGTCCTTGTTCACCGTCGCCACGTGGGCGAAGTCCTTGTTTTCGAAGAGATGCTTGGCCTCGTCGGGGATCGCAGCCATCGGTCCTCCTGATCGTGAGTTAGTGTCCGCGTCAACCACTTCTACTACGCGGCGAGGTTCACGGGGTTGAAGAGTTCCGCACGGGTGTCGGTACGACTGCGGCCACGGGGTCGCGGCGACGCCCTGCTCGGCTTCGATGACGGCGTGCTGCGCGCGCGCGTTTCGGCGCCGCCGACCGACGGGCGCGCCAACCGCGCCCTCTGCAAGCTGATCGCGGACCGCGTCGGCGTCGCCCCGTCGCGGGTGAGCGTCGTCCACGGCGCGAAGTCCCGCGACAAGGTCGTCGAGGTCCGCTCGGTCGACGCGGCCGAGCTGATCGAGCGCCTCGGCGCCTGAGGATCGCGTGCCCGACGACCTGCCGATCCTCCTCTTCGCCGCGCCCGCCGACCTCGAGGAGTGGCTCGAGGCCAACGCCGCCACCTCGCCCGGCGTCTGGCTGAAGATCGCCAAGAAGGGCGCGCCGGAGCCGAGCGCCACCTACGCCGAGGCGCTCGAGCTGGCCCTCTGCTTCGGCTGGATCGACAGCCAGAAGCGCGGCCTCGACGACACCCACTTCCTCCAGCGCTTCACGCCCCGCCGCCCGCGCGGCCGCTGGTCGAGGATCAACCGCGAAAAGTGCGAAGCCCTCGAGGCCGAAGGGCGCCTGCGTCCCGCCGGCGCCGCCGAGGTGGCGGCGGCGAAGGCCGACGGCCGTTGGGAGGCCGCCTACGAGGGTGCCCGCACCGCCACGGTCCCCGACGACCTCCGACGCGAGCTGGACGCCAACCCAGCCGCCGCCTCCTTCTTCGCCGCCCTCGACAGCGCCAATCGTTACGCGATCCTCTACCGCCTGCAGGACGCGAAAAGGCCCGAGACCCGCGAGCGCCGCCTGCGCAAGTTCCTCGCCATGCTCGAGCGCGGCGAGAAGCTCCACGAGTAGCCCCGTTTCTCCGCCGTTCGCTCGATGACCTTCTGGCAATGAAGCTGGCCGGCGTGCGGCTGCGCGACTGTGGCGGTCTCGATGCTCTGAGGCAGCGCCGCGAAGCCGCGGGCTCGGCCCTCTAACCTCCTCGCGTGGACACGCAGCGCCTCGCCGAGGTGCTCGCCGCCGCCGGCGAGCCCGCCTACCGCGCCTCTCAGGTGTGGGAGTGGGTCGCGCGCGGGGTGGGGGGCTACGGGGAGATGACGAACCTGCCGGCGGGGCTGCGGGAGCAGCTCGCGGCGGAGGTGCCGCTGTCGACGCTCGCGGTGCGCGCCGAGGCGCGCTCGGACGACGGCACCGTGAAGGCGCTTTTCGACACCGCCGACGGGCGGCCGCTCGAGGCGGTGCTGATGAGGTATCGGGACGGGCGGCGGTCGGTCTGCGTGTCGTCGCAGTCGGGATGTCCGCTCACCTGCACCTTCTGCGCGACCGGGAGGATGAAGTTCGGCCGCAATCTGACGGCCGACGAGATCCTCGACCAGACGCTCCACTTCCGCCGCGTCGAAGCGATCGACCACGTCGTCTTCATGGGGATGGGGGAGCCGACGATGAACATCGACAACGTGCTGGCCGCCTGCGAGCGGCTGCCCGACGTCGGCGTGACCAACCGCCGCACCTCGATCTCCACCGTTGGCTGGGTGCCGGGGATCGACCGGCTCGCCGAGTGCGAGATGCCGATCGGCCTGGCGCTCTCCCTGCACGCGCCCAACGACGGCCTGCGCTCGCAGCTGATGCCGGTCAACGACCGCTATCCCCTCGCCGAGGTGCTGGCGGCTTGCGACCGCTACCGGGCCAAGCGCCGGCGCAAGGTCTTCGTCGAGTACGTGATGCTCGACGGCGTCAACGACCACCCGGAGCACGCCCGCGAACTCGCCGCCCTCCTCGACCCGCGGATCTACAAGATCAACCTGATCCCCTACAACCCCACGGGCGCCTACGACGGCTCCCCGCCGGAGCGGATCGAGGCCTTCCGCGCCATC
>DASZUW010000471.1:0-2918 GCA_035547475.1 Solirubrobacterales bacterium | reverse complement strand
GACGACGATCCGCGGGCTGAGGTCGCCGGCGTCGACCTCGGCGGCCGTCGCGGCGATGCGCCGCAGCGGCGCCGCCGGAGGCGCGGGCGCGGGCCGCGTCGGAGCGGTGGAAGCGGTCGAAGACGCGCTCGCGCTCGGCGGGCAGGATGCCGGGCCCGTCGTCGTCGACGTCGACCCGAAGCACCCCGTCGAGGGTCACCGAGGAGACGCGGACCGTTCCCCCCGGCCCGGCGTGGCGGCGCGCGTTCTCGACCAGGTTGCGGACGACGCGGGCGAGCATCTCGGGGTCGGCGTCGATCCGGGCGTCGGCGAGGTCGCCGAGCTCGGCGCCACCCGGGGCTCCCGCCACCGCCTCGGCGAGGAAGGCGCGCGCGTCGAGTTTGCGCCGCGTGGGACCGGCACCCTCGTCGAGTCGCGCCAGCGCCAACAGCTGGTCGACCAGCCGTTCGACCCGTTCGAGCTCGGTCAGCGTCGCCGCCTCCACCCGTCGCACGGCGGCGGCGTCGGGATCGCGGTCGCGGGCCAGCACTTCGATCTGGCCGCGGATCGCGGTGAGTGGGCTGCGCAGCTCGTGCGAGGCGTCGGAGACGAAGCCGCGCTGGCGGGCGAAGGCGTCCTCGAGGCGGTCGAGCATACGGTTGAAGGACTCCGCGAGGACCCGCAGCTCGGCGGCGGCTGCCGGGTCGACGACGATCCGCGGGCTGAGGTCGCCGGCGTCGACCTCGGCGGCCGTCGCGGCGATGCGCCGCAGCGGCGCCGCCGCCCGGGCCGCGACCAGGTAGCCGGCGAGGAGCGCCGCCACCAGCGCCGCGGCGCCGACCGCGAGGAAGGTCTTCTCGACGTCCTCCTGGGCGTCCTCGATCGGCGATTCGTCTTCCGGGCCCCGCCGGGCGTCCCGGGTGCCGCCAGGTTCGCGCGCCTCGCGTTCCTCCTCGCGTTCGATGACGGCGTGCTCGTGGGACATCTGGGCGCGGACGGCGGCGAAGACGGCGCCGAAGGCCACCAGGACGATCACCGCGAACGACAGCGCCAGCCTGCCGCGCAGGCCGAGGCGCTCCCAGCCCGCCCTCACGGCCGCTCCCGGAGCCGGTAGCCGACCGAACGCACGGTCTCGATCGGCGCCGGCGAACCGGGTCGCTCCAGCCGGCGCCGCAGGTAGCCGACGTAGACGCGGACGATGTTGGTCCCCGGGTCGTGGTCGTATCCCCATACCGCCGAGAGGAGCTCCTCCCGGGTGCAGACGCGACCCTCGTTGCGCATCAGGTGGGCGAGCAGGGCGGCCTCGCGCTCCGGGAGCCGGGTCGCCACCCCGTCGCGGCGGACCTCGCGGCTCAGCAGGTCGAGCCGCATCCCGCCCGCCTCGAGCACCGTTTCGGAGTCCGCCGAGCGCAGGTGCGCCCGGATCCGCGCCAGCAGCTCCTCGAAGGCGAACGGCTTGGTGACGTAGTCGGTCGCGCCGCGGTCGAGGCCTTCGACCCGGTCGGCGACCTCGCCGCGGGCGGTGAGCATGATCACCGGCAGCGCCGGCCGCGCCGCCCGTATCCGCGCCAGCGCCTCGAGCCCGTCGACCCCGGGCAGCATCCGGTCCAGCACGACCAGGTCGACGTCGGCCTCGACGGCGAGGCGGGCGCCCTCCTCGCCGTCTCCGGCGACCTCGACCTCGTACCCCTCGGCGCCCAGACCGCGCTCGAGGAAGTCGACGATGCCCGCCTCGTCCTCGACGACCAGGATCCTCATCGCGGCGATCGTACGTGTCATGCCGGTCCGCGCCCGGGCCGAGGATGACCCGAAGATGAGTTTGCGTCGGATCACGGACCCCGGCCGGGTCCCGGCGCGGGATGATCGACCGCGTGGGCTGGCTGATCCATCACCGGGCCCGGATCCTCGCCGCGGTCGCGCTCGTCGCGATCGCCGTCGGCGGGGCCCTCCACCTGCTCGGCGAGCCGGGGGTCGGCGACGCGGTCTGGACGACGGTCCTCGCCCTCCTCGCGGCGGTGCTGGCGTTCGAAGTGGTCGAGACCGTGGTGGTCGAACACCATATGGGCGTCGACGCGATCGCACTCGTGGCGATGGTCGGTGCGCTCGCGCTCGGCGAACTGCTCGCCGGTGTCGTGATCGGCCTGATGTTCTCCGGCGGGCTGGCGCTCGAGGAAGTCGCCTCGGCGCGGGCCCGGCGGGAGCTCACCGCGCTGGTCGAACGGTCGCCGAAGCGGGCACGCATCCGCGTCGACGGCGAGCTCCTCGACGTTCCCGTGGACGAGGTCAAGGTCGGTGACGTCGCCGTCGTGCGGACCGGCGAGCTGATCCCGGTCGACGGGACGCTGGTGAGCGAGCAGGCGGTGATCGACACCAGCACGCTCACCGGCGAGCCGTTGCCGGTGACCGTCGGCCACGGCATGGCGGTCCTCAGCGGCACCTCCAACGCGGGGACGCCGTTCGAGGTCCGCGCCGGGCGCCCGGCGGCCGAGAGCGCCTATGCGGCGCTGGTCAGGCTGGTCTCCCAGGCGGAGACCGAGCGGGCGCCGCTGGTGCGGATCGCCGACCGCTACGCCGGGTTCTTCCTGCCCGCGACGCTCCTCATCGCCGGGCTGGCCTGGGCGCTCAGCGGCGACGCGGTCCGCGGGCTGGCCGTGGTCGTGGTGGCGACGCCCTGCCCGCTGATCCTGGCGGCGCCGATCGCGCTCTTCTCCGGCCTCTCCCGCGCCGCCGGCGCCGGAGTGATCGTCAAGGGCACCAGGGCGATCGAGACGCTGGGACAGGTCCGCACGGTCCTCTTCGACAAGACCGGGACGCTCACGATCGGGACCCCGGAGGTCCGCGAGATCCTGCCGAGCGACGGCTTCGGCCCCGCCGACATCCTCTCCCTCGCGGCCGCGGTCGACAGCATGTCCGCGCACGTCCTCGGGGCGGCGCTGACC
>DASZUW010000470.1:0-10706 GCA_035547475.1 Solirubrobacterales bacterium | reverse complement strand
CGTCGGGGCCGGTCACGCCGTCGATCCGGAAGGCGCCGTGGGCGTCGTGGTGGCCGAGCGAGCGCCAGAGCCGCGCCGTTTCGACCAGCAGCGGCAGGCCGACGTCGCGCTCGAAGTCGGGGTCGACGTTGATGTCGCAGTAGCGGCTGACCGCCTGGGCGATGTCGGCGTTGATGTGGAAGGCGGCGGTCCCGGCGGGCCAGTAGGCGCCGCACTCCGCCCCGCTGATCGTCCGCCAGGGGAAGGCGGCGCCCTCGAGGCCGAGCTCACGCGCCCGCTCGCGCGCCTTCCCCAGGGTCGCCAGCCGCCAGCGCAGCGCCTCCGCCGCCGCCCGCGGCACCGCATAGCTCAGCATCGGCAGGACGTAGGCCTCGGTGTCCCAGAAGGTGTGGCCGTCGTACCCCGGCCCGGTCAGCCCCTTCGCCGGGATCGCCCGCCCCTCGCCGCGGGCGCTCGCCTGCAGCGCGTGGAAGAGGCCGAAGCGGACCGCCTGCTGCAGCTCGGCGTCGCCGTCGAGCTCGACGTCGGCCCGTTCCCAGAAGTCGTCGAGGTACTCGCGCTGCGCCTTGCAGATCTCCTCCCAGCCGGTGTGGCGCGCCTCGGCGAGCGCCGCGCTCACCTGGTCGCGCATCGCCGGCACCGAGCGCCGCGCCGACCACCCGTAGGTGACGAACTTCGTGATCGTGAGCGGCTCGCCGGGCGCCGGCGTCGCGTTGATCGTCAGCCGCCCGAGGTCTTCCCACGCCTCCGCCTGGTCGACCACGCAGTCGCCCGGCCCGTGGACCTCGTGCCCCATCGCCGCGGCGCCGCGCAGCCGCGACTGCTTGGTCGAGTGCACCAGGACCGCGCGGACGTCGTCCCCCATCCAGAGCTCGGCTTCGAGCGGCGCTTCCAGCGCCGCGGCGGCGCGCGGGTCCTTGGAGATCGCCGGGCGCGGCTCGTTGGTGACGAGCTCCGACTGGACGACGACGCGGGTCGGCGCCGCGGTCGGCTCGACCGAATAACGGATCGCCATCACGGCGCGCTGGGCGAAGGAGACGAGCCGTTCGGAGACCACGCGCACCGTCTTGCCGGTCGGCGAGCGCCAGAGCGCGTCGCGCCGCAGGATGCCGGTGCGGAAGTCGAGCCGCCGTTCGTGTTCCAAGAGCTCGCCGTAGCGGATGTCGAACGGCGAGTCGTCGACCAGCAGGCGGATCACCTTGCCGTTGGTCATGTTGACGACGGTCTCCCCCGCCTCCGGGTAGCCGAAGCCCGCCTCGGCGTAGGGCAGCGGGCGCGCCTCCCAGAAGGCGTTCAGGTAGGTGCCGGGGAGCGCGTGCGGCTCGCCCTCGTCGAGCGTCCCGCGGACGCCGATGTGACCGTTGGAGAGCGCGAAGACCGACTCCGACTGGGCGAGCCGCTCGAGGTCGAGGCTGGTCTCCTGGATCCCCCAGGGTTCGACCGTGTAGCGGGGGTCGTCGATCACGAGCCGTCCTCGATCAGCTCCGCGAGGTCGGTGACGACGACGTCGGCGCCGTGCGCGCGCAGGGCGTCGGCGTGGTCGACCCGGTCGACGCCGACGACGTGGCCGAAGTGCCCGGCGGCGCCCGCCTCGACCCCCGACACGGCGTCCTCGAAGACGCAGGCGGCGGCCGGCTCGACGCCGAGCGCCGCGGCGCCCGCGAGGTAGGTGTCCGGCGCCGGCTTGCCCTTCAGGTGCTGCTCCTCGGCGACCTTGCCGTCGATCCGCTCCTCGAAGAGGCCCTCGATCCCGGCCGCTTCGAGCACCTCCCGGCAGTTGGCGCTGGAGGAGACGACCGCGCGCCGCAGCCCCGCCGCCCGCGCCGCTTCGACGAAGCGGACCGAGCCCGCGTAGGGCTCCACCCCGTCCTCCTCGATCAGCTTCAGGACCAGCTCGTTCTTGCGGTTGCCGAGGCCGCAGACCGTCGCCGCCGACGGCGGGTCCTCGGGGCTCCCCTCCGGCAGCTCGATCCCGCGCGATTCGAGGAAGGAGCGCACGCCGTCGTAGCGCGGCTTGCCGTCCACGTATTCGTTGTAGTCGGCGCCCGGGTCGAAGGGGACGAACTCCTCGCCGCGCGCCGCGGCCCGCCCGCGGAGGAAGTCGTCGAACATCCGCTTCCACGCCTTGTCGTGGACGACGGCGGTCTTGGTCAGCACCCCGTCCAGGTCGAAGAGGAGCGCCGTGATCGCCTCCGGCAGATCGAGCTTGGGGGTGGCCTCCGACATCGGGCGGACCTTACGAGAACGGGGCGACGACCGCAGCGGCCGCCGCCCCGATCCCTGCTCCCGTCCGGCGCTCCTAGGCGATGCGGACCTTCTGGCTGTCCGTCGTGACCCCGGGGACCTCGACGAACAGGGTGTACCTGCCGTGCAGCGGGTGGGCGTGCCGGAGCCGGAACGCGCTCCCCAGACGGCCGGCGCCGTGGGCGAGGACCTTGTGGTCGCGCACGATCGTGACCACGGCCCGCGACCGGGCGCTCGCGCCGCTGCCGGTGCACCTCACCTGCTGCTTTCTGCCTTTGGTGAGGACCTTGCACCTCACGGCCGGCGTCGCGCCCCGGGGACCGCGGGGACCGGTCGCACCTCGCGCGCCCGCGGGGCCGGACGCGCCTTTCGGGCCCGCGGGGCCGGACGCGCCGTCCTTGCCCGCGGCGCCTTCCTTGCCCGCCGGGCCTGCGGGGCCCGCGGGCCCTTCCGCCGGCCCTTCGCCCGGCGTTTCGCTGACGACCTCACCGGTCGTTTCGTCCAGGATCAGCTTCGGCGCGCGCCGGGCGTCGCCGAATTCGAACATGTTGTCGACGGTCCCCGAGTCGACGTCCTCGGAGCCGGCGCCGATCGAGCCGAGGCTCCAGTTCTGCTCGACGAACCGCAGGATCGACGACTGCTCGGTGAGCGTGTTGTCGACGTAGTTCGATTTCGCGTACGGCGAGATCAGCAGGAACGGCAGGCGCGGACCGAGGCCACAGCGATTGTCGTGCTCGACCTTCGAGCTTTCGTTTTCGAAGTGGCAGAGTTCCGTGCCGGTGAGGTGATCCCCCGCGGTGTGGGACGGGAACAGCGTCGGGCCGACCTGATGGTCGTACCAACCGTCGGAGTCGTCGTAGGCGATGAAGATCGCCGTGCTCTTCCAGTACGGCGAGCTCTCGATCATGTTGATCTGTTCGACGAGGAACTTCTGTTCGTCGAGCGGATCGGAGTTGCCGGCGTGGCCGTTCTCGGCGGCCGGGGCCTTCAGGAAGGAGACCTGGGGCATGTTGCCGGCTTCGATCGCCCGCTTGAACCAGGAGATGTCGTACTGGTGATCGACCCGGTGTGACCACGGGGTGCCCGCGGGGTCGCTGAAGCCGACTTCACCGGCCGAGCTCGGCGCCGTGTGGAGCAGGTTGGCCGTGCTCTTGTAGTACTCGAACGGCTCGTGGTGCATGACGTAGCTGGCCACGTCGGCACCGCCGATGTTCTTCATCGTCTGGCCGCACAGCGGACGGGTGCCGTCGTGCCCGCTCGGTTCGAAGCCGCCCTGGAACCAACCCCAGGTGACCCCGTGTTCGTTCATCAGGTCGCCGACGTTCCGGCCGGTCATTTCGACGGTCGCGCCCCCCGGCAGTTCGACCGCTTCGCCGTCGACGCTGGTGCTTTCAAGCGGCGTCGAGGCGTTCGCGCACTGGTCGAAGCGCGGTTCGCCGTCGCCCTGGAGCACGCCGCCCTTGACGTTGGAGTTCCCGCTCGGGCCGGGGACGGCGCCTTCGGTGTCGCCGCTCACCAGGTTGATCGCGCCCGGGGTGGACGGGCCGAACTGGTTGTCGTAGGAGTTGTCGTTCAGCGCGTAGTGCTGCGCGTAGTTCCACAGTGCGGTCACGGTGTTGCCGTCGTAGTAATCCATCACGATCCCGTGCGGGCCGTAGTTGGACTTGTTCTTTTCCGTTTCCTGGGCGCAACCGCCACCGGTGGTCTTCTGGACGAACAGGTCCATCTTGCCGTCGTCCTCGGCTTCCTGCTCGGGCCCGTAGCTGTGGTTCATGTCGCAGGTGAGCGCCTGATCGTGCGCGAGGCGTTCCGGGTTGGTCTGGTTCGGGTTTTCGGTCAGCAGGGCGGGACCGAGCCCGTTCACCGCCGGCGTGCCCGGCAGCGCGTGGAAGGCCGGTTCGCCGGGCCCGTTCACCGCATTCGGATAGGTGCCGAAGTAGTGATCGAAGGAGATGTTCTCCGGGAAGATCACGACGACGTGTTCGATCGGGGTCGTCGGGGTGGGGAGGGCGGCGGTCGGCGATGCCGCGCCGGACATCGAGATCCCGACGATCGTCGCTCCGGCGACCATCGCGGCGACCCCTAACGCCAACAACTTCTTGCGCATACGCAATCGAGGCTCCTTGGTTTCATGTGGCTTGAGACGACGAGACGTGGCTCCCCAGACACGTAAGCGGGCGGATCCTCGGTCAGCGCGCCGCGGCGAACGTCACGGCGTAGTTACCAGTTTGTGACCATCGTGTGAAACACGGAGTGGTCGCGACCCCGCGGGGTCGTCTTCCTCACGGTTACATTTCTTCAACAAGGTCCGGCCGGTCGCGCATAAGCATTCGCCCGGTGCGATCCCGACGCTCCTTCTGCCGCCCCGGACGCCTGCGCGGCGCGACGATCCTGGCCGGCGGCCTCGGCCTCGTCGTGGTCGCGGTCCTCCTCGGCTCCGCCCTGGCTCCCTCCCACTCCGACGGCCGCTCCGGCGGCGTCGCCTCGGAGGGACCCGCGCGGGTCGCCAACCCGCTGGCCGGGCAGGTGACGCGCGTCGTCGGCACCGACGTTCCCGCCGCCCGCTTCGGCGAAGAAGTCGCCGCCCGCGAGGACTTCGAAGAAAACCTCGCGGGCGAAAAGGTCTCCGACCTCCTTCCGATCTCCCCCCGGCGCTTCGCGAAGCCGGTGCGCGAGTACAAGGCCTACGCCCACGGCTGGGTGGAACGCGCCATCGCCGACGCCGAGGCGCTCGGCGCGACGCTCTCCACGGGTTCGCGCGCCGCCGCCGAACGGGCCTGGGAGAGGGCCTGGGGCGACTACATGCACCTGGGCGCCGACTACGGGCTCTTCGGCCGGCTCGAAGAAGAACTCGACGGCACCGCCGGCGGTCCCAAGGCCTCCCCCTCCGATCCCGAATTCGTCGGCTTCCGCCGGCTCGAATGGGGCATCTGGACGGGCCGGCCGCTGCGCTCGCTCTCCCCCTACGCCCACCGCCTCGTCGCCGACCTGAAGCGGCTGCGGAAGGCCCTCCCGGGCGTCCGGATCGACGCCCTCGACTACGCCACCCGCGGCCACGAGATCGTCGAGGACGCCCAGCGCGACCTGCTCAGCGGCATGGACGTCCCCTGGAGCCACGCGGGGGTGCTCGGCACCGCCGCCGCGGTCGCTTCCGCCGAAGAGGTCTTCACGACCCTGAAGCCACTGCTCTCCGGGCGCGAGGACACCGAGCCCGAAGTCGAAAGTTGGCTCCATCGCCTGCGCGGCCTGTTCGCCTCCCTGCGCCACGACGGCCGCTATCCCAGCACGACCCAGATGGGAACCGAGGAACGCGAGCGGCTGAACGGCTACGTCGCGGGCGCCCTGACCGCCCTGCGGATGGTGCCGAGCACGCTCGAGACCGAAGCCTACGAAGCGCCACCGAGCATCGGCGGGAGGCGATGAGCCCGCTCGACCGCCGCCAGTTCCTCGGCCGCTCCGCCGCCCTGCTGGGCGCCGGTGCGGTCGGCCTCGGCGTCGGGGCCGAGGTCGCCTCGGGGTCCCAGGACGCGGCGCCGAGCGCCGCCGAGGCGACCGAACGCGTCCTCGCCGACGAACTCGCCGCGCGCCAACCCTTCGAGGGCTACCACCAGCAGGGGATCCTGACCCCGCGCCAGGCCCAGGCCGCCTTCGTCGCCCTCGACGCGATCGCGCCGCGCCGCAACGAACTGATCGAAGCGCTGAAGGAACTCTCCTACCGCGCCGGGGCGCTCACCCAGGGCGGGTCCGTCGCCACGATCGAGATCGACGACCCGCCCCCCGACAGCGGCCTGCTCGGCGGCTACAACGCGCCCGACGGCCTGACCGTGACCATCGCCTTCGGCGCCTCGCTCTTCGACGGCCGCTATGGCCTCGCCGCGGCCCGGCCGCCGGGGCTAAGGGCGATGCCCGCCTTCGCCAAGGACGGCCTCGAACCGGACCGCTGCCACGGCGACGTCCTGCTGCAGATCTGCGCCGAGCACCGCGACACCGTCGTCCACACGATGCGCGAGCTCCTGCGCACGACCGCGGGCGTGCTGACGCCGCGCTGGCGCCTCGACGGCTTCCAGAGCACCAAGCGGGGGCCGACGCCGCGCAGCAGCACCCGCAACCTCTTCGGCTTCCGCGACGGGACCGCGAACCCCGACCCATCCGACGCGAAGCTGATGGAGCGGCTCGTCTGGGTGAAGCCGGGCGCCGGCGAGCCCGCCTGGACCGCGGGCGGCACCTACCAGGTGGTCCGCACGATCCGCATGCACGTCGAGTTCTGGGACCGGGTCGGGATGTTCGAGCAGACGAACATGATCGGCCGCGACCGCGTCACCGGCGCCCCGCTCGGCGGCACCCACGAGTTCGAAGACCCGCGCTACGACCTCGACCCGCACGGCAGGCGAATCCCGCTGAGCGCCCACATCCGCCTCGCCAACCCGCGCACGCCCGCGACCGAGGACCAGCGGATCCTGCGCCGCCCCTACAACTACGACCGCGGCCTCGACGAAGCCGGGAACCTCGACCAGGGGCTCCTCTTCGTCGCCTTCAACCAGGACGTCGCGCGCCAGTTCGAGACGATCCAGAAGCGCCTCGAGGCAGAGGAAATGGCCGACTACATCACCCCGGTCGGGGGCGGCTACTACTTCGCCCCGCGCGCCGCCGCCGGCTCCGGCGACTGGGTCGGCTCGGGCATGTTCGGCGGACCGTCTGCATTGGGGGGCGCATCGCGCCCCCAAATGCAGACGGTGCGCTAGGAGAGCGCGTCCTTGACCGCGGCGAGGGCCTTTTCGACGCCGGCGCGGTCGACGTCGAGGTGGGTGACCGCGCGCACGCGGCCTTCCAGGAGGCTCATTTCGACGCCCGCGGCGGCGAGCTTGTCGTGCAGGGCATGGGGGTCGGGGACGTCGAAGATGACGATGTTGGTCTCGACCGTGGACGGGTCGATCTCGACGCCGGGGAGCTCGGCCAGGCCCTCGGCGAGGAACCTGGCGTTGGCGTGGTCCTCGGCGAGGCGCTCGACGTTGTGCCGGAGGGCGTAACGGGCGCCCGCGGCGACGATTCCCGCCTGGCGCATCGAGCCGCCGAGCATCTGCTTGTGGCGGCGCG
Organism: Solirubrobacterales bacterium; assembly: GCA_035547475.1. Lineage (GTDB taxonomy): Bacteria > Actinomycetota > Thermoleophilia > Solirubrobacterales > 70-9 > VAYN01. The sequence continues at coordinate 3,368 of DASZUW010000470.1, read as the reverse complement.
CCTCGGCGATCAGCTCGGCGGAGCCGGCGAGGCAGGCGCCGACCGGGGCGCCGAGGCCCTTGGAGAAGTCGATCCAGGCGGTTTCGAAGCCGGCCGCGTAGGCGGCGGCGCTCTCGCCCGAGGCGACGACGGCGTTCAGCAGGCGGGCGCCGTCGAGGTGGGTGCGCAGGCCGAACTCGCGGGCGACCGCGAGCACCTCCTCGATCCGGGCGAGGGGCCAGACGCGCCCGCCGCCGAGGTTCGTCGTCTGCTCCACCATCACCAGGCGCGAGCGCGGTTCGTGGCTGTCGCGCGGGTCGCGCATCCGCGCCCGCAGCGCCTCACCGGTGAACGTGCCGCCCTCGCCCTCGAGCGGCATCACCATCGCGCCGGAGAGGACCGCGGCGCCGCCCGCCTCGGCCGTGATCGGGTGGGCGAGGCGGTGCAGGTACATCTCGTCGCCCAGGGGGCGGATGTGGAGGCGGACCGCGATCTGGTTGCACATCGACCCCGACGGCAGGAAGAGGGCCTCCTCCTTGCCGAGCAGCTCGGCGACTTCCTCCTCAAGCGCGGTGACGGTCGGATCGAGGCCGCGCTGTTCGTCGCCGACCGGGGCCTCGGCCATCGCCTGGCGCATCGCCGCGCTGGGTTGGGTCTGGGTGTCGGAGTAAAGGTTGATCACGGAATCGGGCATAGCGCCGCAACTTAGTGAAGTGCCTACGTCGGCCCTCCCCGCGGGGTAAGGGGTCCCCCAGGGCAACTAAGGGGTCGGTCCCCGAAACCGTAGGAATTCGCCCGATGTGCGGGGCTTTTCTCAGGCGTAGCTTGGGACGCACACCAAGGAAAGGCGAAGGCGATGAACCCCAACCAAATGAACGTCGCGAAGGCGATGGTCGCCCGGCACGAGTTCCTCGAAGAGGCTCGCCGGTCCCGCCTGCAGGCCCGCGCCGAGGCCAAGGAGGCCACGGCGACCCGGCCGCGCAAGACCTTCCACAGCCACCCGCTCAGCGCGCTGCTCGGTCTCGGGTCCTCGGGACAGCGATAATCGGCGGGTGGCGACCCGCGTCAGTGCCAGCCGGCTGATCGGGCGGGCCGGAGAGCTCGCCGAGCTCGAGGCCGCGTTCGACGAGGCCGCCTCCGGGGCGGCCTCGCTGGCGTTCCTGGCGGGCGAGTCGGGCGTCGGCAAGTCCCGCCTCCTCCACACCCTGCTCGACCGCGCCCGCGAGAAGGGCGGCTGCGCGATCGGCGGCGAGTGCGTCGAGCTCGGCCGCGACGAGCTGCCCTACGCGCCGCTGGTCGCCGCCCTGCGCGGGCTGGTCCGCGAGCAGGACCGCGCCCTCGAGCGCATCTCGCCGGCCGGCCGCCAGGGCCTCGCGGCGCTGATGCCGGAGCTCGACCCGAGCGCGGCGCCGACCGCCCCCGACGAGGACCGCCAGCGCCCCTTCGAAGCGCTGCTCGGCCTGCTGGAAACGATGGCCGAAGAAGCGCCGATGGTCCTCTGGCTCGACGACGCCCACTGGGCCGACCACGCGACCCGCGGCTTCCTCGCTTTCCTCGCCGCCAGCCTCCCTGACCACGTGCGCCTGTTGACCGTGATCGCCTACCGCTCCGACCAGCTGCACCGCCGCCACCCGAGGCGCCCGCTGCTCGCCGAGCTCGGCCGGGGGCGGCGCGTGCGGCGGCTGGAGCTCGAGCCCTTCGACCGCGGCGACGTCGCCACCCAGCTCGCCGACATCCTCGGCAGCGCGCCCGACCCGGAGGTGGTCGAGCGCTTCTTCGAGCGCGGCGAAGGCAACCCGCTCTTCACCGAGGAGCTGCTCGCGGCGGGCGCCGACGGGCGCGGTCGCCTCCCCTCCACCCTGCGCGACGCGCTGCTGCTGCGGATCGAACGGCTCTCGGAGACGACCCGCGGCCTCCTGCGGATCCTCGCCGTCGGCGGGCGGCTCAAACACGACCACCTGGTCAGCGCCTGCGAACACGACGAGGACGAGCTGGCGGCGGCGCTGCGCGAGGCGGTCGAGGCGCAGGTGATCGCGGTCGGCCGCGACGACCGCTACGGCTTCCGCCACGCGCTGCTGCGCGAGGTGATCTACGACGACCTGCTGCCCGGCGAACGGGCGGAGCTGCACCTGAGCCTCGCCCGCGCGCTCGAGGAGGGCCTGACCGCGGACGATCCGATGCCGATCCGCGCCACCGCGGTCGCCCACCACTTCAACTCGGCCGGGGACCAGCCGCAGGCGCTGCGCACGGCGGTCGCCGCCGCGCGGGCGATCGAACGCCGCGGGGCGCCGGGCGCCGCGGCGGCGCTCTTCGACCGCGGCCTGGCGCTCTGGCCGCGGGTCGCCGAACCGGAAGCGCTGGCGGGCGACGACCACACCACGCTGCTGACGCTCGCCGCGCGCGCCCACGGGCTCGACGCCGACGAGGGGCACGCGATCAAGCTCTTCGAAGGCGCGCTCGCGCAGATGGACGAGGGCGCCGAACCGCACCGGGTCGCCGGGACGCTCGCCGAACTGGCCGCGGCGCGCTGGGCGATGGGGCGGGCGGAGCCGGCGCGCGCCGACATCGACCGGGCGCTGGCGTTGCTGCCGGAGTCCGAGCCGAGCCCCGAGCGCGCCCTGATCCTCGAACAGAAAGCGCGCTTCCTGCTGCTCCAGGGGCGCTTCGCCGAAAGCCGCGACGCGGGCGAAGAAGCGCTGCGCGCGGCCGAGGCGGCGGGCGTCGAGGACACCAAGGCGCTGGTGCTGAACCGGCTCGGCCTCTGCCTCTTCCTGCTCGGCGAAGAGGAGCGCGGCGAGCCGGCGATGCGCGAATCGCTCGAACTGGCGCGGCGCTCGGGCTCCAACGACCAGCTCGCCGCGGCCTTCGTCAACTTCGCCGACGCGCTGCACATGGCCGGCCGCGGCGAGGAGGCGGCGGAGCTCGTGGCACAGGGCGAACGGGAGATCACGCCGGGGGACCGCTCGATCCTCTGGCTGGTCTGCGCGCGCTCGGAGATCCTCTTCTACCTCGGCCGCTGGGACGAGGCCGAAGCGATCCTGCCGCAGAAGAACCAAGGGCCGTCGACGACGACGTTCGCCAACGTGCTGCTGCGGCGCGCCTCGCTGATGCTGGGGCGCGGCGACACCGAGGGCGCGCGGGCGGCGATCGAGCACGCCGGCACCTTCCTCGCCAACACGGTCGAGCCGCAGATCATCGCGCCCGCGGGCGCGCTGCGGGTCGAACTCGAGCTGCGCTCCGGCCAGGTCGAGGCGGCGCGCGCGGCGGCGGAGAAGGCGATCGACCAGCTCGAGTTCTGCAGCGACGACGCGGCGCGGATGGCGCTGATCTCGGCGGCGGCGACCGCGGTCGAGGCGGAGGCCGCCGAACGGGCGCGCGACCTTGGCGAC
>DASZUW010000469.1:0-5936 GCA_035547475.1 Solirubrobacterales bacterium | reverse complement strand
CGCCTCATGGGGGTCACAGCCTGCCAGGACCCCCATGAGGCGCCCAGGACGCCCCGCAGGCGTCCCCAAGCGCTGTGGACGGCCCACGCCTCTACCCCCGCAGATTGACGATCCGCGCTCCGTAGTCCCTCCCCAGCCGCGCCGCGATCAGGGACCGGCGGCGTCGCGCTCGACGCAGAAGAGGGCGGGGCGGGAGCGGCCGACGAAGCGGACCAGGGGGTCGAGGTCGGCGGGGTCGAGGATCTCCTCCGTGTAGCGCTCGACGTAGGCGGGGGAGAGGGCGGTGCGGTCGCGTTTGCCCTCGCCCTTCGCCGCATCGGCCGCGTACTGGAGCTCGCGCATCGCGGTGGTCGGGGCGAGCTCGGGCAGGTGCTGGTAGCCGATGCCGGCCTCGCGCAGGGACGCTTCGAGGCGCCCCGCGTTGGCCCACGCGTAGCGGGCGCCGCGCACGCCGCGGCGCTGGCGCACGTCGAGCAGCAGGTTCACCTCCGCTTCGCGGAGGGCCGCGAGGAAGCTTTCGGCGTCGGCGCCGTAGACGCCGATCGTGAAGATCGCGTTCAGGCCTCCGACGGTAGCGCGATCCCGGGGGTCCGCGCCACCGCCAGCGCCGAGATCACGAACTGGGCGGCGCGGGGGAAGCGGCGGCCGGGCGGCGGCGGGCCCTGGTGGCGGTCGGCGAGGTCGAGGAGGCGCAGGATCGCGCGCGCCGAGGCGGCCTCGGGGCCATCGAGTTCGACCGCGAGGCGTCCCAGCGCCACCGACTCGGTCGGGTCGCCGTCGGCCATCGCCCGTCCCAGCGCCGTGGTGAGGTGGGAGACGACGCGCTCCATCCCCGGGTCGAGCGCCCCGGGGGGCCCCGGCGCCGGGCCGAGGTCGAGCGGCTCCTCGCCGCTCAGGATGCGCTCGACCTGGCCGCCCGCGATCGCCTTGATCGCCTCGCCGTCGAGCCCGACCAGCAGGGCATAGCGGAGCTGGAAGGCGGCGGCGTGCAGCGGCTGGCCGTAGGGGTTGTCGCTCGCCCAGAGGATCTGGCCCGGCGGCACGAGGCCGAAGAGCGCGACGAAGTCGGCAGGGTTCCACCAGGAGGTGTCGATGAAGAGGTTCGGGTGCTCGGGCAGCACGCGCCAGAGCCAGGCGAGGTCCGACACCGCCGCGTGGGCGAGGATGAAGCGCGCGCCCGGATAGCGCGTCGCCAGCTCCACGGTGTCGCGGCCGAGCGCCGGGATGCCCCGGCCGGCGTGGATCAGGATCGGCACGCCGCGCTCCGCCGCGAGCCGCGTCAGGTCCTCCACCGCCGGCTCCGACATCGCGAACTGCTCGGCGCGCGGGTGGAGCTTGATCCCGTGGGCGCCGAGGTCGAGGCAGCGCTCCGCCTCGGCGAGCGCCCCGTCGTGCGGGTTGACGCGGCAGAAGTGGACGATCCGCCCGTCGGCGCGCCCCTCGATCGCGCGCGCCTCGTCGTTGGCGGCGCCGTAGCCGCCCGGCTCGTGCATCGGGAAGGTGATCGCCCGCGCGCCGGCGTTCGCCATCGTCGCGATCAGCTGCTCGGGCTCCTGTCGGAACATGTCGGGGTCGTTGCGCCCGAAGTGGGTGTGGGTGTCGAAGAGCGCGAGCGGGCCGGTCTCGGCTTCGAGCGCGTCCAGCCAGCGCCGCGCCTCCTGCTCGATCGGCTCGACCTCGAACTCCGCCACCTGCGGCGCCGTCGGCTCGCTCACCGTCCCACCGCCTTCGCGATCCGCCTCACGGCCTCCTCGACCAGCGCCGGGGAGGTGCCGATGTTGAGCCGCGCGTGGCCGCGGCCCTGCGGGCCGAAGGTGGGGCCCGCGTTGAGGGCGACGCGGCCGCGCTCGAGCAGCGCCTCGCAGGGGTCGTCGCCGAGCTCGAGCGCCCGCAGGTCGAGCCAGGTCAGGTAGCCGGCGCGGGGTGGGGTGTAGCCGACCTCGGGGAGCTTCTCGGCGAGGAGGTCGGCGAGCAGCGCGCGGTTGTGGTCGATCACCGCGATCACGTCGTCGAGCCAGGCGGCACCGTCGCGGTAGGCGGCGACGCTCGCGAGCGCGCCGAAGTGGCCCGCGTGGGTGGCGGCGAAGGGGAGCTTCTCGACCACGGCGGCGGCGCGCTCCGACGCGGTGACGATCTGCGCGCAGTGGAGGCCCGCGAGGTTGAACGCCTTGGAGGCGGAGACGAGCGCGATGCCGTGCTCGCGCGCCTCCGCGGAGACGCCGAGGAAGGGGACGTGGCGGGCCCCGGGCAGGACGAGCGGCGAGTGGATCTCGTCGCTCAGCACCCAGGCGCCGTGCCGCGCCGCGGCGGCGGCGAGCGCCCCGAGCTGCCCCTCGGTCGGCAGCGTGCCGGTCGGGTTGTGGGGACTGCAGAGGACCAGCGCGACCGCGCCGCCGCGGAACTCCGCGTCGATCCCGTCGACGTCGAGCTCGCCGTCCACCAGCGGCACTTCGGCCAGCTCCAGCCCGAGCTCCTCGACGACCGCGAAGAACGGGTGGTACACGGGCGTGTTGATGACGACCCGGTCGCCGGGCGCCGCGATCACCCGCAGCAGCGAGCTGATCGCGTTGACGACGTCGGGGGCGGGGGAGACGCCGGCCGGGTCGACCTCCCAGCCGAGCCGCGCCCTGGCGAACTCGGCGAACGCCTCGGCGAGCCCGATCCCGTCGGGATAGCCGTAGCCGGTGTCGTCGAGCTCGACCGCCTCGGCCAGCGCGATCTTCACCGCCGGCGCCAGCGGGAAGTCCATCTCGGCGACGAACGCGGGCAGTACGTCGGGCTCGAAGAACCGCCACTTGGCGCTGCGCCGCAGGCGCAGATTCTCGAGCGAGAGCTCGGTCAGCTCCGGGTTCAGCGATGCCGCCACGGCGCGAACTCTTTCAAAGCGACGGCCTCTACCCGAGCGGGGCGAGCATGTGCTGGACGTACGGGCGGAGCCCCTCGCGCTCGTAGAGCTCCGCGGCCCGCTCGTCGGCGGAGATGACCGACACCGTCCACCATTCTGCGCCGAGGTCCCGCGACCGCTCCCGGCGTGCGCGATCAGCATCGTGCCGATACCCTCCCCGCGCGCCGCGGAGGCGACCGACAGCGACTCCAGGTCCCCCACCGCCTCGCCGAGATCCCAGGTCGGCCCCGACTGCCCGATTTGCAGGCACGCGTAGCCGAGCGGCGCCGCCCTGTCGCCCTCGCCGGGGACGACGAACAGCATCCCCTTGCCGGACTCGAGCCACCGCACGGACGGCCGCCGCCGCATCCGCCACGACTCCTCCGGGTCCCGTCCCCCCGGCATCACCGAGTGATGGTGCTCGACCAGCTCCTTCCACAGCCCCGCGACCAGGTCGACGTCCCCCGCCTCTGGCGCATTTCCGGCCCGAATCGGGGCCCGGGAACGCGCTGCGTGTATTACCCGCCCTATAGGAAGGGTGATACACGCAGCGCGGTCGTCGGTGTTGTGCAACACGGGAGGAAGCGTGGAGATCCCGACGTCTTCGTGAAGGGCCGTGTCCCTCGGCCGTCCCTTGCGCAGCCCCAGACAGACCGCCAGCCCGAGCCCGCAGCTCGGGTTAACCCCACCCCCGGGTTGCCGCTCGCCTCAGGACGATTCGCCGGCAGGCCTTATTGGAAGCGCGGGGCCGGTCGCGCAGGGTGGAGGGGCGCTCGATGGGGGCGCAAAGGGCCTCGATCACCGGACGGAGGAAACGCGATGCGACGGAGGAAGTTGGGACTGGCGGGAAGGGCGGGACGTTGGAGCGCCGCCCACCGGAAGGCGGCGATCTGGGGGTGGATCGCCTTCGTGATCGCCGCGATCGCGCTCGGCGGGGCGATCGGGACGAAGTCGCTCGACGACGGCGGCGACGGCGAATCGGCGGCGGCCGAACGGACCTTGGAAGGCGCCTTCCCGCAGTCGCAGGTCGAGCAGGTCCTGATCCAGCCCAAGGGCAAGGAATCGATCCACGGGCCGCACGCCAGGGCCGCGGTCGCCGAAGTCGAATCGCGGCTCCGCAAGCTGCCGTTCGTCCGCGACCTGACCGGCCCCTATGACGAGGGCGCCGGGGGACAGGTCTCCGCCGACGGCCGGTCCGGGCTGATCAAATTCTCGATCCCCGAAACGGCGGCGATCGAACCTGAGGACGTCGTCGGCAAGGCGCTCGACCAGGTCGCGCTCGTCCAGGCGCGCCACGCCGACCTGCGGGTGGAAGAGGTCGGCGACGCGAGCGCCGAAAAGGCGGTCGGCAAGAGCGTCGAAGACGACTTCTCCAAGGCCGAGATGACGTCGCTGCCGATCACGCTGCTGATCCTGGTGGTCGTCTTCGGCTCGCTGCTGGCCGCGGGCGTGCCGCTGCTGCTCGCGCTCACCGCCGTCGGCGCGACGATCGGCCTGATCGGCCCCGTCAGCCACCTCTTCGGCCCGGTCGCCGAACAGATCGACTCGGTGGTGCTGCTGATCGGCCTCGCGGTCGGCGTCGACTACTCGATGTTCTACCTGCGGCGGGAGCGCGAGGAGCGTGCCGCCGGAGCCGGCGAGCGGGCCTCGCTGGAAGCCGCGGCGGCGACCTCGGGACGGGCGATCCTCGTCTCCGGCTTCACCGTGATGGTCGCGATGGCGGGGATGTACATCGCCGGCGACCAGACCTTCGCCGGGTTCGCCACCGGGACGATCATCGTCGTCGCGGTCGCCATGGTCGGCTCGCTCACCGTGCTGCCGGCGATCCTCGCCTGGCTCGGCGACCGCATCGAGAAGGGACGCGTGCCGTTCCTCGGCCGCAAGCGCGCTCGCGCCGAGGGCTCCCGCGTCTGGGGCGCCCTGGTCGGCGGCGTGATGCGGCGGCCGAAGCTCGCCGCGGCCCTCGCCCTCGCCGGCCTCGCCGTCCTGGCGATCCCGGCGTTCGGCCTGCACACCGCCAACTCCGGCGTCAGCGGGCTGCCGAAGGACATGCCGATCGTCCAGACCTTCGACCGCGTCGAGGCCGCCTTCCCCGGCGGCGTCGAACCGGCCGAAGTGGCGATCTCGGCGCCGAACGTGAAGGCGGCTCCGGTCGCCCGCCAGGTCGAAGCGCTGCGCGAGCGGATCGCCGCCGACCATCACGATTTCGGCACGAACCAGTCCTACCGCGTGGCCAAGGACGGCAAGGTCGCCGAACTGCGCGTGCCGCTCGCCGGCAACGGCACCGACGCGCGCTCGCGGGCGGCGCTGGGAAAGCTCCGCGACGACCTCATCCCGGCGACGATCGGCAAGGTCGACGGCGCCCGGGCCCAGGTCGGCGGCCCGACCGCCGGCTCGGTCGACTTCAACGACCTCATGGCCCAGCGGATGCCCTGGGTGTTCGCCTTCGTGCTCGGCATGGCGTTCCTGTTGCTGCTGGTCAGCTTCCGCTCGATCGTCATCCCGATCACCGCGATCTGCCTGAACCTGCTCTCGGTCGGCGCCGCCTACGGCGTCGTCGTCTGGGTCTTCCAGGACGGGCACCTCGAAGGCCTGCTCGGCTTCGAATCGATCGGCTCGATCGTCTCGTGGCTGCCGCTGTTCCTCTTCGTCGTCCTCTTCGGGCTGTCGATGGACTACCACGTGTTCATCCTCACCCGGATCAGGGAGGCATACGATCGAGGGATGTCGACCGAGGACGCCGTGTCGCACGGCCTGCGCACGACCGCGGGCGTGGTGACCAGCGCCGCCGCGGTGATGGTCGCCGTGTTCGCGGTCTTCGCGACCCTCTCCTTCCTCGAATTCAAGGAGATGGGCGTGGGGCTGGCGGCGGCGATCCTGATCGACGCGACGATCATCCGCGGGGTGCTCATGCCGGCGACGATGAAGCTGCTCGGCGAGCGCAACTGGTACCTGCCGCGGTGGCTCGGGTGGCTGCCCCGGGTGGGGCTCGAGGGCGCCGCGCCGGCGATGGCGGGCGCCGCCCCGGGCGCCGACGAGGCGGGCCGCGTCC
>DASZUW010000468.1:0-15614 GCA_035547475.1 Solirubrobacterales bacterium | reverse complement strand
CCCGCTACGCCAAGGTCGCCCGGCCCTTCGAGTGGACGTTCACGCGGTCCGACCTGGAGCGGGTGATCGCGAGGGTCGACGACCGCGAGCCGAAACTGAGGCTCGCGGCCTGAGCGAACTTGCGGACGGGTCTACTAGCCGCGACGGCCGCCGGCCGGTTAACCTCGCCCGCACGATGCGTGAGGTGCGGATCAGGGACACGCTGAGCGGGGCGGTGCAGACGCTCGACCCCGACCACGAGGTCGGCATCTACGCCTGCGGCCCGACCGTCTACAGCCGCATCCACATCGGCAACGCGCGCCCCTTCGTCGTCTTCTCGCTCTTCGCGCGGTTCCTACGCTCCGAGGGCTACCGGACGCGCCTCGTCGTCAACGTCACCGACATCAACGACAAGATCTACGCCGCGGCGGCGCGGGCGGGGGAGGGGTCGGCGCGGTACGCGGAGGAGATGACCGCCGCCTACGTCGAGGACACCGACCGCCTCGGCCTCGGCCGGCCCGACGTCGAGCCGAAGGCGACCGAGACCGTCGACGGGATCATCGACCTGATCGCCAAGCTGATCGAGAGCGGCCATGCCTACGAGTCCGGCGGCGACGTCTACTTCCGCGTGCGCAGCTTCCCCGGCTACGGCAAGCTCTCCAACCGCCGGCCCGAGGACATGGACCAGGGCGAGGAGGCGGGGTCGGCGAGCTTGAAGGAGGAGCGCCTCGACTTCGCCCTCTGGAAATCGACCAAGGAGGGCGAGGACACGAGTTGGGACTCGCCCTGGGGACCCGGGCGGCCCGCCTGGCACATCGAGTGCTCGGTGATGGCCGAGCAGGAGCTTGGTGCCTCCTTTGCCGTCCACGGGGGCGGCTCGGACCTGGTCTTCCCCCACCACGAGAACGAGATCGCCCAGTCGGAGTCCGCGGGGCGGCCGTTCGCCCGGGTCTGGATGCACAACGGGATGGTCGACGCGGCGGGCGAGAAGATGTCGAAATCGGAGGGCAACATCTTCCAGCTGAAGGAGGCCCTCGACCGCTACGGGCGCGAGGCGGTCGTCGCCTACCTGATCTCCGGGCACTACCGCCAGCCGCTTGCCTTCGGCGAGCTGCCGATGGAGGAAGCGGTGGCGCGGGTCGAGCGACTGCGGAACTTCTTTCGGGAGCATCCCGTGGGGCGGGACTCCGTCGGACAACAGCGTGGAGGTTCCGGTGAGGGTCCCCCGGAGCCCCGACTCGAGGCGTTCAAGGACGCGCTTGCCGACGACTTCAACACGCCGCGGGCGATGGCGGAGGTCTTCGAGCTCGTCGGGGAAGCGAATCGCGGGGAGGTGCCGGGGGCCGTCGAGGCCGTCGCGGAGATGCTGGATCTGGTCGGGCTCGGCTCGATCGCGGAGGGGGAGGACGGGAGCGATCCGGAGGCCGAGCAGCTGCTGCGGGAACGGCAGGACGCTCGCGCCGCCAAGGATTTCGCGCGCGCCGACGAGATACGCGATCGGCTCGCCGCGATGGGCTTCGAGGTGCGGGACTCGCCCGACGGGGCCCGTCTCGTCCCCAAGTCCTGATGGCCTCGCAGGTCATCTACGGCGTCCAGCCCGTGCGCGAGGCCGAACGGGGGCGCCGGCGCGTCCACAGGGTGTGGCGGACGCCGGAGACCTCGCCGGCGGAGTTGGAGCGGCTCTGCGGCTCGCCCGACCACCAGGGCGTCGTCGCCGAGGTCGATCCCTATCCCTACGGTGACGCGGAAGCGATGCTGCGCGGGCCCGACGCGCTGATCGTGGCGCTCGACCAGGTGCAGGACCCGCGGAACCTGGGCGCGGTGTGCCGCTCGGCCGAGTCGGCGGGCGCCGCCGGGGTCGTGATCCCGGAGCGGCGGGCGGCGATGGTGACGCCGGTCGCCTGCAAGACCTCGGCCGGCGCCGTCGAGCACCTCGAGGTCGCCCACGTGCGCAACCTGGCCGACTGGCTGGGGGCGGCGAAGGAGGCGGGCTTCTGGATCTGGGGCGCCGACGCCGACGGCCCGGCGCCGCCCTGGGGCGTCGACCTGACCGGCCCGACGGTCCTCGTCCTCGGCGGGGAGGGGAAGGGCCTGCGGCCGCGGGTCGCGTCGAGCTGCGACGGCCTGATCGCCCTGCCGCGCCGCGGCCAGGTCGAGTCCCTGAACGTCTCGGCCGCCGCCACCGCGCTCCTCTTCGAGTCCGTCCGGCAGCGCTCCTGACCCCGAACGCACGTTCCTGCACATGCAACGGCGGTTGCAAAAACTCGCAATTTGGGGTTGACAGAACTCCGCGGGCGCGTAGACTGGCGCCTCAATAAAGGGTGAACCTCGACCTGAGGGCTTGGGTCGTGGGGATGCCTTCCGGATAAGTAGGGCGCCTCGGGGGAGGTAAGTGGCGCCACGACCCTTCAGCAAGGAGAAGGATCAGTGGCACTATCGACGCCTAAGCAGGAATTTCGGCCGAGCATGGCGGGCCGCGGCAACGCCATGGCAGCCAGAGCTAACCCTCAAGCTGAGCTTGATGATCACTACCTCGTCGCCCTCGCCAAGGACGGCAGGACCGATGCCTACGACGCGATCGTCCGTCGGTACCGCGGGTTCGTCCGTTTGAAGGCCTCCTCGTACTTCCTCCTCGGTGGGGAGTCCGACGACCTGATCCAGGAGGGCCTGCTCGGCCTCTACAAGGCGATCCGCGACTACCGCTCCGACCGCGAGTCCAGCTTCCGCAACTTCGCCGAGCTCTGCATCACCCGCCAGATCATCACCGCGGTGAAGACCGCGACCCGCAACAAGCACACGCCGCTGAACCAGTACGTCTCGTTCAGCCAGACCCCGGCCGCCAGCGGCGACTCGGAAACCACCCTCGACGAGATCCTGCCCGGACCGAGCGTCCACGACCCGGTCAACCAGGTGATCGCCACCGAAGAGCTCGAGAGCCTCGTCTCGTGCCTCTCAGGGGTCTCCGGCGTGCTTTCCGACCTGGAGAGCCGGGTGCTGTCGCTCTACCTCGACGGCCACTCCTACGAGCAGATCGCCGAGCGCCTCGAATGCGACACGAAGACCGTGGACAACGCCCTGCAGCGGGTGAAGCGCAAGGTCGGCGCGCACCTCGCCTCGCGGGAGGTCGCGGTCTAGCGTTAGTCGCGCCGCTCCATGTCCGCGAGCACGTACTCGAGCAGCTCGCGCCCGTGGTCCGAGGCGACGGCAACGTCGTCGGCCTTGACTCGGACCCGGTGCAGCGACTGCATCCGCAGCACGTCGCCGTCGGCTCTGGCGTTGGGGAAGATCCCCGAGTAGGAGACGCCCAGGCGCTCCAGGTGGTCGGCGACGAGGGCGGTCGCCGGCACCTCCAGCGGCAGGTCGATGTAGATCGCGTCGAGGCCGACGTCGTCGAAGAGGCGGCGGCGCTCGGCGCCGATCACGTCCTCCAGGTCGGCGCCCAGCACGGTGACGGTGAGCAGCGCCAGGTTGTGGTCGGCGTCGACCTCGGTGTGCACCTCGGTGCGCTCCGGCAACTCCGTGTCGGCCGGCGGCTGGGCGAGCGTGCCGCGCAGTTCGCAGAGGGCGAGGGTCTGGCCGACGATCTCGTGATGGCGTTCGGGCGCGTAGACGCGGCGTTCGTGGCCGTCGTTCAGCTTCGTGTAGAAGAGGGCCGCCGAGTTGCGCCGCCGCGGCCCGCCCGCCGCCGCGTCGTTCTCGACCGACGCCGGGATCCAGCCGAGCAGAAAGCCGGTCTCGTGCGCCCCCAGATCGATGTTCGCCTTTTGGCTATAAGGATGAGCGGCGGTCGCCTCGCTGTACATCCCCGCGAGCCCGCGCTCCTGCCCCCAGTCCATCAGCACCCGCTTCGTGCGGGTGAAGAGGTGCTGCCCGCGCGCCGCCTCCAGCGTCACCGCCTGCCCCGAATGGGCCACCGCGTCGCCCGCCGCCGCCAGGCTCATCCCCTCGTGGCACAGCAGTTCCCCCGCGGGCGTCTCCGCCACGCACGACACATACCGCCCGTCCGCCAGCCGGGCGCAAACCTCCGCCGGGTCGTAGACCCACCGGACGTCGTACGTCGTCCCGTAAGCTGCTTCTATCGCCTCGGTCAAAATGCCACCTTCATCCGGGCCGAGAAAGCGAAACGTGACATCCATCTAGCCATCATCGGCCCTACGCCCGCCTAGCTCAACCTGGGAGAGCACCTGATTTGTAATCAGGAGGTTGCCGGTTCGATCCCGGCGGCGGGCTTTGGAAAGCAGCTCGCAGAGTCAATAACCTCCCAGAAGATCGCGCTTCGCTCATCTGGGGCAGCGCTCAGGGCAACGGACCGCAGAGATACGGGGAGCGCAAGGCGCGACGCCGGCTCGCAAATACGCCGCTACGCGCTCAGGGCCGGGGTCAGCTCCCGAGCAGAAACGTCGCTCGGAACCGGCAAGGTGATGCGCAGTCCGCCGCTCTGATCGAGCAGATGCTTGGGACGAACCAGCGTGATGCCGACGAGCTTGCCCTCGGCGTCGAAGCGGAGCGCGTGACCCTCGGGCGTCTCGTCGAAGTCGACCGCGGTCGAGGGGTCGCCGACGTGGAGGTACAGCACGTCCGCGTCGGGGTCGTACTCGACGCGATCAAAGGTGATGTCGGCAATCGTCACGCTCATGGCTTCCTTCGTCGTCCGAATGCAGTGATGATACGCCCGCTCCCTTGCTGGTCGAAGACAACGACGACCTTGAGCCAGCGACTTGGTCCGGCTCCCTCAAGGTAGAACCACTCTTCATCGGCCATTCGCCCCGCCATGATCTCGGTCGGCGATTCCACCGCGCGCAGGATCTCCTCCTGGATGTGGCCCAACTCCGGATGCCCGTCGACGATGTGCTCCCAGCGCCCGACTTCCAGCAAGACATCCCTGCCCTGTGGGTCGCGGATGTGTCGCGGTTCTGGCAACGCCTCGCCCGGTGCCTAGGTAGTTCCGGCGGGGGCAGACAGAGACATCGACGAGCGAAGCAACGGTTTCAGCGCTAACGGAAGCGCTGGGCTTCCTCAGCGGCCTCGCGCGCCTCGACCGCGGCTTCGGCGCGCCGGTCCGCGATCAACTCATCGGAAAGGCGATCACCGACTGCGACGCGGGCAAGCAATCCTCTGAGTCGTTTCGCAGCCTCTCGGCGGCGGTCTTCCTCGGATTGAGCTGACCCGCCCTCGTGGACCATGCGGTGATCGTATCGTTGCCCGTCGAGTGCATCGGCATCGGCCAATCCGACTCTGCCGAATAGATTTCAGCGGTGCCGCCCGACTCGAAAAAGAAAGCCCTTGGTGACGCGCGCAGGGCGCAGGCAGCATTCGAGAGGACGCAGCAGGCGCTTGACGAACAAGCGACCCAACGACGCGACAGCTTCGAGCGCGCCAGAGCCGCAGGTGCGACCTTGTCCGGGAAGCTAGTCGGTGACGCTCATTTGATCGGCCCGACCGAGACCTGTGGGCCGTTCGGCGAAAAGGAGCGCAGGCATCGCCGGACCGGCGCGGGCACATATTGCGGACGGGAAGAGCCGGCGAGGGCGACGTCAAAGCCCGCGGCGTACTTGTACTCGCATCCGTAGTTGAGAGCATCGCCGACCGAGAAGGTGAAGAGAGCCGACCCGCTCGGATAGAGGCGGGCGACCCGGACCCGCGGGCCCCGGTCAATGGTCGGCATCGAGGCCGAGCGGCCGACGGGCGACCCGACCGGTCGACCGTGCAGGTCGACGGCGACCATGTTGGGGATGCCGGACAGCTCGCAGGAGCGCTCAGAAAGGTTCGTCACTTCAAGGTGCCTGTAAGAGATCCCGGCCGCGGCACCGCCTGGGTAGTCGATTCCCTGCCAGACGACGAGATCGGCCGGGTCGCAGCGAGGCAGCCGGCCGGACGGCGTTGCTTCTTCAGGAGCTCCGGCGGGAGGCGACCTTCCCCTTCTGGAGACGGTTCGATCTTTCCGACCGATAACCCCCGGTGCAGTGATCGAAATTGGGATAGGGGACGGTCTGGGCCAGGTGGGACCCGGGCAGCACGACGCGGTAACCGGCGACGATCCGCGGCCCGCACTTGCCCGCCGGAAGCGTGTCCGCCGACCAACTCGCCTCAAAAGCGGCCCGGCCCCTGCCGACGATGTTGATCGGGCCGACGGAGGCTTCGTAGGCCCTGGTCCCATGATCGGCGGGACCTTCGGCCACGCGCCCCGCGACCCGCAGGGCGAAGAGCTTCGGGTATCCCGAGATCGAGCAGGCGTGTCCGGAGAGGTTGAAGAGTGTGAACCGCGTGTGGTAGGTCGACATCGCACCGCCCGCACCACCTTCGTGGGACACGACGAATTGTTCAGGGCCGCACGGCGTCGCGAGCCTCCGGGGGTGCGGGGGCGGCCTGGGCGTGAAGCCTTCTTCGAGTTCTTCGAGTTCAGGCTCCCTCGGTGGCGGGCTTCGCAGTGTGCTTGAAAGCAATAGATCCAGCTCCAGCTCCCTGGTCCTGATTTCTCGCTACCTGGGTACGAGTCCGTATAGTCCTCGTCCGTCGGACATGAGAGGCTATGACCATGAGTGACCGTGGCGAAAAAGTGGAGCGCCAGCTGAAGGAGTTGGTCGACGCCACGCGTGACGAGCGTCAAGGACTGCGCGAACAGCTAAGTTCTTACCGCGAAAAGCGCCGTCGCTACGACGCGCAGCGTGGGGCCACCGGGAGTGCGGCGGGCTACCGGCTTCATCGGTCGCTTCGAGGCGCATACCGCGTCTGACATCCGATTCCCGATGTCAGGCCAGGGTGAGGCTCCCGCGACGGCGCCGATCGACAATCCCGTCCAAACGCCACTTTTCCATTCCCTGGAGCAGGGTCGGTACGTTCGGCAGAATCAAATTCGGCGAATCGAAGAGCGGACGGGTCGGCGGCTCATATGTCACGTGGCCGGTCCCAGCACGTCGATCGGGGGCTTCGACATCCCACCGTTCGTCGACCTCCTGCATGATGTCGAGACGGGCAGCGACGTTGACCTCCTTCTCCAAACTCCAGGTGGCGATGTCGACCAAGCCGAGAGGATCGTCCTTATGTGCCGTAAGCGAGTCGGCGACGGCACGTTTCGAGTGCTGGTTCCTGACAGCGCGAAGAGCGCCGGGACGCTGATCGCGATCGCCGCGGACGAGATTGTCATGGGGGAGCCGTCGGAGCTCGGCCCGATCGATCCACAGATTTCGGTGACCACCGCCAACGGCGAATTGATGACGCGCCCAGCACAGTCGATTTTGGACGGCCTCCAAGAGATCGTCGACTCGGCCGAGGATCAGCTGTCTCCAGCTTATTTCCCACTCCTTGACAAGCTTGACCCAGCCCTCATCGACTTCTGCAAGAAGGCACTGAAGCGGTCGGAGCAATTCGCGGAGCGGTTCCTGTCGGCCCACATGCTGGCCGGAGATACCGACAAAGCCAAAGAGGTCGCCCACGAACTCAACGCGGTCGAGAAACACCTCTCGCACGGCGCCGTGATCGACGCCGATCGTGCTCTCGCTATGGGGCTTAAGGTGAAGGCGCTCCCACCCGGCGACGACCTCTGGGATGCACTTTGGCGCCTCTACGTGGATCTTCGTGTCGCACTGCCGAGCCCTCAGTCTCGGATTTTCGAAGGCCGGAAGACGTCGCTGATCCTTTAGCAGCGTCCCTGCGTGTGCACGCCCAGCCCAACGGATATTGCCATTTCCAACATGCCAAATCGCTGTCTCGAACACGTCCGGATAGGGCGATGCCCTAGATGTGGCCCCGCGCGACCCAGGTCACGGGCGACGAGAACCTGGTCGATTCCGGGCGTCCTCGAGCACGGCGAGGGCGTCGCGCCAGGGGAGCACGCCGGGTTCGCCGGCGCGTTCCAGGCGGCGGTGGGCGAACTGGACGGCGGCGACGCTCAGCCACCAGTCCAGCTGGGACGGGTCGGGGGAGCGGTCGGAGTCGGCGAGGAAGGCGCGGACGACGGCTTCGGCGCGGGCCGTGTGGTCGCGGGCGACGTAGCCCTCGGGGCCGGAGCCGAGGAGGGCGATAAAGGTCGCGCGTCCGAGGTCGAGGCCACGGGGGGCGACGAGGGCGTCCTCCCAGTCGATGAGGGTTCCGCCGGCTCCGTCGTCGAGGAAGTTGCCCGGGCCGGGGTCGCCGTGGGTCAGGACCAGGGGGAAGGTGGGGTAGGAGGGCGGGACCGGGGGGAGGTCGGCGCCGAGATCACGGCCCAGCGCCTGGTT
Source organism: Solirubrobacterales bacterium (assembly GCA_035547475.1). Lineage (GTDB taxonomy): Bacteria > Actinomycetota > Thermoleophilia > Solirubrobacterales > 70-9 > VAYN01. The sequence continues at coordinate 7,419 of DASZUW010000468.1, read as the reverse complement.
CAGATCCTCGACGCGGCGCTGGTGGAGCGCCAGGAATTCGTCGTGGTCCACAGCGGTGAGGCCACTGCCTTCCCAAGGGATCCGCGAGAGCTGAGCGAGGGCGTAGCCGAGGCCTTCCCAGGCGGCCGACGAACTCGCCGGATCGGCCGCCACCCGATCGACGACGAGGCAGGCGGCGCCGGGGAGCTCGCCGGAGTCGTCAAGCGTCCCGGCCGCGTGAAGCTGCGGCCACGGGCCGTCCTGAGGGGTGAGCCATTCCAAGGCGCGGCGCTCAGGCTCGAGGGCGCCCGCGATCAGCTCGATCTTCGCCGCGACCTCGCGGCCGGTCGACTCCTCGGTGCCGAAGACGATGCGGTGACGGGTTCCCTGCGGCGGTCGGCTGAGGTCGACGATCCTGGTGCCGTCGGTGAGGCAAAGTGCCACTGTCCGGATTCTCGCGCGGGTAGGGTTCGGCCGCCCGATGAGCAGTGATCGATCGACCAACGAAGCGAGCGGGTTCGAGCAGCACCGTTATGTGCCGCCGCGGGACTCGGTGGAGATCGTCGTCGTGCGGCACGGTGCCTCGGAAGCGGCGCTGCCGGGGAAGCGGTTTCCGCTGATCGACGGGCAGGGGGACCCGGCGCTGTCGGAGGTGGGGCGCAGTCAGGCGGACTCGGTGGCGCGCGAGTTGGCCGCTGAGCGGTTCGACGGGATGTTCGTGTCCAACCTGCGGCGGACGCGGGAAACGGCCCGGCCGCTGGCCGAGAAGCTCGGTCTGGAGCCGACCGTGCTTCCCGACCTCCGCGAGGTCTTCCTCGGCGAGCTCGAGGGAGGGGAGTACCGGATCAAGGTCGCCGAAGGCGATCCCCTGATCGCCGAGATCGCGGCCCGCGAACGGTGGGACGTGATCCCCGGCGCCGAGTCGCCGCAGGAGTTCGCGGGGCGGCTCCGCGCGGCGGTCGAGTCGATCGTGGCCGCGGTTCCCGCCGGCAGCGTCGCGGTGGCCTTCGCCCACGGCGCCGTGATCGGCCAGCTCTGCGCGATGGCGACCGGCAGCCGTCCCTTCGCCTTCATCCACGCCGACAACGGCTCGATCTCGCGCCTCGTCGTCCACGATGACGGCCGCTGGCTGCTGCGCAGCTTCAACGAGACCCGCCACCTCGATCAGCCGACCGGCCCGGTCGGCTGAGCTCGGGCCGCCGGCTCGCCAGGTCAGACCGGCCCGAGCCAGTCCGAGGAGCCGCCGGCCCGGGCGTGGCCTACGGCAGGCCCGCGTAGAACTTCTGTGCCCGGGCCAGGGTGACCCGACCGCTCCCGCCGCTCATCGGCCGGACGAAGGTGCGCTGGATGTAGCGCCAGTACTCGTCCGGGCTCACCTTGCGGTTGCCGTCGAGGTCGAAGGGAAAGACCGCCCGCTCGGCGGGCTTGTGGCGGGTGTCCGCCTGGCGTCGGAGGTCGAGCCGCACGTCGGGGGCGTCGATGACGCCGTCGTGGTTCAGGTCGATGCGGTGGAAGTCCCGTAGCGCGCCCGCACGCTGCTCGGCGACCGAGAGGGTGCCGTTGCCGTCGGTGTCCCAGGCGGCGAACTGGCGGGTGATCCTCGTCGTCGCCTTCAACTGGCGGACGAAGGACAGCTGACGCCGGCTTGGCGGTTCGGGGGTGCAGAGGACGTTGAAGGGGGAGCCGCCGATCACGTTGCCGCCGTTGCCCCACATGAACCAATGGACGTCGTCGTGGCTCGCGTTGAGGTCGGCGCCGCCGAGTTCGGCGAAGCCGTGGTCCTCGACGTCGGGATGGGCGCTGGACATGATGCAGCCGTCCGCCACCAGTTCGAAGGAGCCACCCTTGTCCGGGTAGGCGACCTCTTCGTCGTAGCCCAACCCCTCTTCGATCCAGCCGCACTCGAAGCCGCACAGGAAGTTGACCTCCGCGCCGCCTTCGTAGTAGGGGCTGCTGTTGTACATCGCCATGCCCCGCGCCTGCGGAGCCGCCACGGCAAGGACGAGCGCGACCACCGCGCTCAGCACGACCACCATCGACCTGGACCTCATCCACCGAACCTTTCCCTGAGTTTGCGGCGGCGCAGTCTAATCAGGCGGCCTGGCGGCACGGGGGTTGCAGTAGCGGGCGCCACGGCAGGAGGCGAGGGCGACGGTGAGCGCGCGCGCCGCCGGCAGGGTGCCGAGGCGGTATCGGCTTCACGGCTTGAGGAGACGGGCCTTCTCGGCGGCGAACTCCTCGTCGGTGAGGACGCCTTTTTCGTGCAGGGTCGCCAGCCGTTCGAGACTGGAGAGGCGGGCGTCTTCTTCGCGCATGACCGCGGCGGGCGCGCCCCCGCGCCCCCGCGCCCCCGCGGGGCGCCGCACGTCCGGGATCCCGATCCCGCCGCGGCGTCCGCCCTCGGGCCCTTTCACGTCGTTCAGTTTGAGTTTCGACGCGCGCTCGCCCAGTTTCGCGTCGGTGACCGCCTTGTCGATCGCCCGGCGGGTCGGCGCCAGGACCTCGGCGAAGGTCAGCCCGGGGAACTCCTCGGCGGTCTGCCTGCTGAGCTCGCGCAGACCGAGCGCGGCCATGATCCCGACCACGACGACGGTGAGGAAGGTCCGCAGCCCTACCCCGGAGGCGGTCAGCAGGTAGATGCCGAGGATCACGACGAGGGCGCCGTAGCAGTAGGGCAGGTAGTCGCGGAGGGCGGGGGCGAGGACCCGCCGCGTGCCGCGCGCCGCGCCGGTCGGCGAGGAAAGCCACCCGGCCGCCGCGAACAGCACGCCGACGATGATGATCGTGACCGCGATCGACACCATCAGCGAGGTGCCGATCGACCACGCCGCTTCGGCCGCGGGCTTGACGTTCTGTTGTTTCACGAGCTGGTCGACGACGACGCCCCCGGCGACGTGGCGCAGCACCACGACGAGCAGCCCGGCGACGATCAGCGCGACGCCGCTGAACAGCACCGTCACCCAGCGCCCGTCCCGGGTCAGGTAGATCGCCAGGCCGAAGAGGAGGAAGGTGAGGATCGAGAGCACGAGCGCCAGGCCCTTGATCGCGATCACGATGTCCTGCGCGGTCTTCAGCTGTTCGGACTTGAGGATCGTCACCTGGCCCGCGTCCGGCGGCAGCTTTTCGGCGAGGTTCTTCGCCAGGCCGATCTGGCCGGCGAGGTTCGTGAGCATGCTGCCGAGGTTCAGCTTCACTTCGCCGTTCGCCGTTTCGACCGCTTCTTTCTTGTTTTCCAGCACCGCCATCAGCTGTTCGTGCGCGGTCCGGTTGGCGGCTTCCCAGAGCTTTTGCGCGGTGCCGGTTTCGAGGACTTTTTCGGCACCCGTCCCGGCCACCTGGCGCAGCCCGCCCGCCGCCGGCCCGGCCAGTTCCTTCGTTTCCCCGGGCAGGATTTCTTCGAGTTCTTTTTCGACGTCGACGTTTTCGTAGAGCTGTTCGACGAGGTAATCGCCGACCGCCGTGCGGATCGTCGGGTTGCGGATCAGCTTGCCCGAGGTGTTGACCCACTCGCCGGTGTCGAGGGCCTGCCGCTCGACCCAGATCGCGAAGACGCTCAGGAAGGCGAGCAGCGCGCCGAGGGCGAGGAGGGCTTTGACGGTCCTCCGTCGCCAAGGTTTCATGTGGCGGATGGTATACGTGGCATATGAAGCTGGAAGGGATCCACCACATCACGGCGATCACCGAGAACGCCCAGCGCAACGTCGATTTCTACGCGGGCGTGATGGGCCTGCGCCTGGTCAAGAAAACGGTCAACCAGGACAACCCGACCGTCTACCACCTCTTCTTCGCCGACGAGGAAGGCGATCCCGGCGCCGACCTGACCTTCTTTGAGTACCCGGGCGCGGCGCGCGGGCGGGCCGGGGCGGGGATGGTGCACCGGATCGTGTGGCGCGTGGGTGGGCTCGAGGCGCTCGACTTCTGGGAGGGGCGGCTGGGCGCGCTGGGGATCGAGGTGCGGCGCGACGACGGTGGCGGCCTCCGCTTCTCCGATCCCGAGGGCCTCGATCACGAGCTCCTCGTCGCCGACGTTCCCGACGCGCCGCTGATCGCCGACCACCCCGAGGTCCCGCGCGAGCTCGCCCTCCAGGGCTTCCACGCCGTGCGCGCCTACGCGGCGGCGCCGGAGACCAGCACGGCGCTCCTGGAGGCGCTCGAGTTCGAGCCCACCGACGCGGGCTGGGAGGCGCGCGGGGAGGAGCGCGGCGGTCTCTACATCTACGACCCGCCGCCGCCCGAGCGCGGCGTCCAGGGCGCGGGCTCGGTCCACCACGTCGCCTGGGCCTCGGTCCCGGAGGAGCACCTCGCGTGGCGCGACCGGGCGATCTCCGCCGGCGCCCGCCCGACCCCCGAGATCGACCGCTTCTACTTCAAGTCCGTCTACTTCCGCGAGCCCAGCGGGGTGCTCTTCGAGGTTGCGACGATCGGCCCCGGCTTCACCGTCGACGAGCCGCTCGAGCACCTCGGCGAGAAGCTCTCCCTGCCGCCCGCCTTCGAGCACCTGCGCGACGAGGTCGAGCCGAACCTGCGCCCGGTCGTCAATCCCCGCGCGGCGCCGACCTGAGCGCCGCCGCCGGCTGTTCCTTTGCGCCTCGCAGGCGCAAAAGGAACAGGCGGCGTAACCGGGCGCGGGGACCCGTGTAGCCGACAGCGTGATCCCCGACGAGCGCCTCGCGGCGCTGCACGCGTACACCCGCAAGCACAGCGTCAACTGGCCGCTGTACGTGGTGATCCGGCTGTTCTTCGTCCCCTTCTTCCTCGTCTATTTCCGGCTCTCGCGCCGGGGCCGCAAATACGCCCGCCACGTCGACGGCGGCCTGATCGTCGCCGCCAACCACCGCAGCTTCCTCGACCCCTTCGTGGTCGGCGCCTGCCTGCCGTTCAGGCGGCCGATGAACTACGTCGCCAAGGTCGAGCTCTTCCAACAGCCGTTGCAGGCCTGGTTCCTCTCGCGGCTCGGCGCCTTCCCGATCCGCCGGGGCGAAGCCGACGCGGAGGCGATGGAGACGGCGCGGATCGTGGTCGACCGGGGCGGGACCCTCTGCATCTTCCCCGAGGGCACGCGGATCCGCAGCGGCAGCCTCGCCAACCCGAGGCGCGGCGTCGGCCGCCTGGCGCTGCAGACCGGCGCGCCGATCCTGCCGACCGCCGTCATCGGCACCGAAAAAGTGCGCCGCGGGTGGCGGATCCGGCCGCGCAAGGTGAAGGTGCGCTGCGGCAAGGCGATGACGTTCCCGCGCTCCGAGGAGCCCTCGCAGGCGCTCGCCGAAACGGTCACCGCGCGGATCTGGCCGAACGTGCTGCTGCAGTGGGAAGACCTCGGCGGCCTGCCGCCGATGCGCCGCGCCGCGGTGATCGGCGCCGGCAGCTGGGGGACGGCGGTGGCGGTGCTGATGGCGCGCGGCGGGCTCGAGGTGCAGCTCGGCGCCCGCACCGCGGCGCAGGCGGCGGAGCTGATCGAGGCGGGGGAGAACCGCCGCTACCTGCCGGGCGTGCCGCTGCCGGAGACGATCGACGTGCGGCCCGCGGCCGAGATCGAGCTCGCCGGGCTCGACTGCATCGTCCTCGCGATCCCCTCCAAATCGCTGCCCGCCGCGGTCGGTTCGATCGCCGACCGGGCCGGCGACCGCTCCTCGATCCTGCTGCTCACCAAGGGCCTGGTCGCGCCGCAGGCGCAGCTGCCCTCGGAGTACGTCGGCGAACGGGTGCGGGCGCGGGCGATCGCCTGCCTCGGCGGGCCGGCGCACGCCGCCGAGGCGGTGTCGGGCTCGGCGGCGCTGGTGCTCGGCTCGGCCGATCCGGACCTGCGCTCGCAGCTCGGCGAGGTCTTCGACCGCGCCGGGCTCGTCTGCGAGCGCTCCGCCGACGTGGTCGGGGTGGAGATGGCGGGCGCGGCCAAGAACGCCGCCGCCTTGGCCGCGGCCGCGGCCGAGCCGCACGGGATGAACGCGGCGGGGATCGCGGTCGCCGAGATCTGGCGCGAGTGCATCGACGCGGCGATCGTCCACGGCGGCAAGCTGGAGACGTTCGCGGGGCTCGCCGGGGTCGGCGACCTGACCGCGACGATGATGGCGCCGACCGGGCGCAACCGGCGGGCGGGCGAGTTGCTCGGCACCGGCACGCCCGCGGAGGAGATCCCGGCGCTGATCGGCCAGGCCTCGGAGGGCCTCGACACGACGCCGCTGCTGGCCGACATGGTTGCCTCCTCCCATGTCGAAGGCGAGGCGCTGGAGGGACTGGCGAAGCTGATCCGCGGCGAGGTCGCCGCCGAGGAATGGGTGGCGGGACTGCGGCGCGCCGAGCGCGTGCGGCAGGCGGCCTGAGCGCCCTGGGTACCGAGGCCGGATGAGCACGCGGGCGAACTTGATCCCTCACGTAGGCTTGGCCGGTGAGCGGCCCCGAGGAGAACGTCGAGCCTGCCGAACTGGCGCCGGCGGCGAAGGCGGAGCTCGACCGCGCCTTCGAGGACTTCTACCGGGCGCACCTGCGCGACGTCTATTCCTACGCCTACTACCGGGTGGGGAACCACCACGACGCCGAGGACCTCACCGAGCAGGCCTTCCTGCAGGCGTACCGGCACTTCGACCGGGCGCGGCGCGAGTCGAACGGGCGGCCGCTGCGACCGTGGCTGATCCGGATCGCCCACAACCTGGCCTCGAACTACTACCGCGACCGCTCGCGCCGGCCGCAGACGCCGCTGGACAGTGCCGACCCGATCGCGACGCGGCACGACACCGAGGACCTGGTCGCCGGGCGCGAGGAGCTGCGGCAGGTGATGGCGAACCTCGACGCGCTCTCCGACGACCGCCGCGAGGCGCTGATCATGCGCTTCGCGCTGGGCATGGACAATCGCGAGATCGCGCGGGCGCTCGGTCGATCCGACGGGGCGACCAAGGTGTTGATCCACCGGGCGATCAAACAGCTGCAGGAGGAGATGGGCGATGAGCACGGGTGAGCAGGGCGAATCGACCTGGGACGTCGAAGCGCTGCTCGGCGACGTCCTGCGGCCGATCGAGCCGCCGGAGCGACTGAGCGGGCGGATCGAGGACACCTTCACGGCGCTCTCGGCGGCGGCGGCGACCGAGCTCTCGGACTGGGCCGAGGAGCTCTCCGACTCCGAAATGCGGGCGCTACGCGACCCGCGCAACTGGGTTCGCCCGGTGGTCGCGGTCGGCGTCGGCGGCGTCGCCACGGGAGCCCTGGTCCTCTTCGAGTTGCGCCGCCGCGGCAAGCACGAGGCGAGCGGCCTCAAGGGCCTGGCCGCCGGCGTCCGCGACCGGACCCCGTTCTAGCGGGGCGCGAGCGCGGGCGCGCGGCGGCGAGGCCTGGGCCTGGGGAAGCGGGCGGGCGGGCGCGCGGGAGTCCGGGCCGGGGCGGCCGTCCGAGTTGCGCCCGGCCTTCTCGGTGGCGGCCCTGGCAGGTTGAGGCCGCCACCGAGAAGGC